>NZ_NMPP01000080.1:0-18879 GCF_009192885.1 Xanthomonas sp. LMG 12462
CCATTCCCGATTCCCGGCTCCCGGCCGTCATACCACCAACAACCGCACCGCCCGCGCCTCGGCGATCGCCAGCAGCAGGCGTTCCA
Organism: Xanthomonas sp. LMG 12462; assembly: GCF_009192885.1. Taxonomy (NCBI): domain Bacteria; kingdom Pseudomonadati; phylum Pseudomonadota; class Gammaproteobacteria; order Lysobacterales; family Lysobacteraceae; genus Xanthomonas; species Xanthomonas sp. LMG 12462. Next base: position 87 of record NZ_NMPP01000080.1, read on the forward strand.
GGGCGATCCAGGCATCGCCGTCGGCGCGGCCCTTGGCGATGCGGTCGATGCGGCCGGCCTCGGCGGCGAAACGTTCCCAGCGGCGCGGTTCGGCGTGGCGCTGCAGCGCGCGCTTGAACGGCGCCTGCCGCGATTCCCAGATGCCCTGCCCCTTCATTTCCGCCGCCAGGTTGCCGCCGGCGGCCTGCACCTTGGCCAGGGCGGCGGTGCGCAGCAGCTCCTTGATCAGGATCGGCAGCAGTGCGGCCACCGCCTCGCCCTCGGCGCGCAGGCCGGCGAGCATGCGCCGCACCGCCGGCGCTTGCCCGCCGAGCGTGGCCTCGGCCAGGCGGAACACGTCGTAGCGGGCGGCATCGGCGACCAGCGACTCCATCGCCGCCACGTCCAGCCCCTGGCCGTCGGCCAGCAGGGCCAGCTTGTCGATCTCCTGCGCCGCCGCCAGCAGGTTGCCTTCCACCCGTTCGGCCAGGCGCTGCACCGCGCCGGCGTCGGCGCGCAGGCCCTTGCTGCGCAGGCGCCGCTCGATCCAGTCGCCCAGTTCGTGCGGCTTGATCGCCCAGGCCACGGCGATGGTGCCGATGCGCGCGACCGCGTCGGCCCACTTGCCCTGGTGCGCCTTGCTCCATTCGTTGCAGGTGATCAGCAGCACCACGTCCGGCGGCGGATCGGCGCAGAACGCGCTGATGACCTCGCCACCCTCCTTGCCGGGCTTGCCGCTGGGCAGGCGCAGCTCGATCAGGCGTTGCGCGCTGAACAGGCTGGGCGCATTGAAACTGGAATACAGCTGGCCCCAGTCGAAATCGCGACCATCGGCATCGAACACCTCGCGCTCGCCGATGCCGGCAGCGCGCGCGCGGGCGCGCACCGCATCGGCGGCTTCGAGCACGCGCAGGGTTTCCGGACCGGCAATCAGATAGACCGGCTGCAACGGCTGCGACGCCGGCTGGGTGGCGAGTTGTTCGGGGCGCAGTTCCATGACGACAGCCTACGCTGCTGCAGGCACATACGGCGAACGCCATGCGCCGACAGCGAACGGCGTGGCCGCCGTGCGCGGCGGCGAAGGCAGCAGGGCCAAGCTCAAGGCTGCGGCGTGGTCGCCGGCTTGCCTGCGGCCGGGGTACCGTCGGCCGGCTTGCCTTCCACCGGCGTGCCGTCGGTGGAAGGCGGCGCGGCGTTGACGTCCTTGCCGTCGCGCACCTGCGCGCGCACCACGCTGTCGATCCGGCGCAGCATCGAGGCCGACATCTCGCGGCGCAGTTCGTCGGCCAGGATCTCGCGCTCGGTGGAGGTACCGGTGGCGTCGGTCGGCGGGGAGACGTAGTCGCGCGACAGCTCGATCACCTGCTGCGGCACCAGCACGCTGCCGTCGGCGCGGCGGAACAGGAAGATCGCCGCGTAGCGCAGGCTGTATTCCTGGGCGCGGCCTTCGGCGTCGAGCGCGATCGGCAGATCGCCCCAGCGCTCGGACAGCACCTCCAGGCGGGCCACACCGGTGTTGACGTCCTTCGGCGCGATCTGCGCGCCGGCCGCGCGCAGGCCGCGCTCGAGCAGCTTGGCCAGCTCGCTGTACGGCGCCGAGGACACCACCTTCACCGACGGCGTGTCGGCCGGCAGGGTCAGCTTGTTGCGCAGGTGGAAACCGCAGGCGGTCAGGGACGCCGCGAAGACGAGAGCGAGCAGGAGTCGGGTCATGGACACAGTCTGGAGGAGCCGGCTGGGCGCGGCAACAGGCGGCTAGCCTGCCGTACGCCGCGTGAACGCGGGTTGAGACCTGCCGCGCCGCACGGCCGCGACGCGGCCGCAGCGGCGCGCCGGCTCACGCCGCCACCAGGTTCACGATCTTGCCGGGGACGATGATGATCTTGCGGATGCTCAGCCCTTCCAGGAACTTGGCCGCATTCGGCTCGGCCTGGGCCAGCGCCTCGATCTGCTCGCGCGGGGTGTCGGCGCCGACCTCGATGGTGCCGCGCAGCTTGCCGTTGACCTGCACCGCCAGAGTCACCGCGTCGCGCACCAGCGCGGCCGGGTCCGGCTGCGGGAACGGCACGTCCTCCAGCAGCGTCGCCGGATGGCCCAGCGCCTGCCACAGCGCGTGGCTGGCGTGCGGGGTGATCGGGTTGAGCAGCAGCACCGCCGCTTCCAGCGCTTCCTGGCGCACCGCGCGGCCCTGATCGCCGGCGTCGTCGAACTTGGCCAGCGCGTTGGTCAGCTCCATCACCGCGGCGATGGCGGTGTTGAAGCTGTGGCGGCGGCCGTAGTCGTCGGCGACCTTGCCGATGGTCTCGTGGGTCTTGCGCCGCAGCGCCTTGTGCTCGGCGTTGAGCGCGGCCGGGTCCAGCGCCGGCGCGGCGCCGTCGGCGACATGCTTGTGCACCTGCGCCCACAGCCGGCGCAGGAACCGCGCCATGCCGTCCACGCCGGCCTCGTTCCACTCCAGCGACTGCTCCGGCGGCGCGGCGAACATCGAGAACAGGCGCACCGTGTCGGCGCCGTACTTGCCGACCATCGCCTGCGGATCCACGCCGTTGTTCTTGGACTTGGACATCTTCTCGGTGCCGCCGATCAGCACCGGCTGGCCGTCGCCGCGGTGCACCGCGCCGATCACCCGCGCCTTGTCGTCGCGCTGCACGTCCACGTCGGCCGGGTTGATCCAGTCCTTGGAACCGTCCGGGTTCTGCCGGTAGAAGGTCTCGGCGATCACCATGCCCTGGGTCAGCAGGTTGGTCGCCGGCTCGTCGCTGTCCACCAGGCGCGCGTCGCGCAGCAGCTTGTGGAAGAAGCGGAAGTACATCAGGTGCAGGATCGCGTGCTCGATGCCGCCGATGTACTGGTCCACCGGCAACCAGTAGTTGCCGCGCTTGTCGACCATGTCCTTGGCGCCGGGCGAGGTGTAGCGCGCGTAGTACCAGCTCGACTCCATGAAGGTGTCGAAGGTGTCGGTCTCGCGCTCGGCCGCCGCGCCGCACTGCGGGCAGGTGGTCTTGCGCCATTCCGGGTCGGTCTTCAGCGGCGAGCCGGTGCCGCTCAGGGCCACGTTCTCCGGCAGCAGCACCGGCAACTGGTCCTCGGGGACCGGCACCGCGCCGCAACTCTGGCAATAGATCACCGGGATCGGGCAGCCCCAGTAGCGCTGGCGGCTGACGCCCCAGTCGCGCAGGCGGTAGTTGACCCGGCGCTGGCCCTGGCCCTTGCGCTCGAAGCGCTCGGCCAGCGCCTCGAACGCGCCCTGGAAATCCAGCCCGTCGAACTCGGCGGAATTGACCAGTTCCAGTTCGCGGGTCTTGTCGCCGTACCAGTCCTGCCAGCGGCTCGGGTCGTAGCTGCGCTCGTCGTCGTTCTTCGGCGCCTTCAGCGCGATCACCTGGCGGATCGGCAGGGCGTACTTGCTGGCGAATTCGAAATCGCGCTGGTCGTGGCCGGGCACCGCCATCACCGCGCCGGTGCCGTAGCCCATCAGCACGAAGTTGGCGACCCACACCGGCACCTGCTCGCCGCTGATCGGATGCACCGCGGTCAGGCCGGTGGCCATGCCGCGCTTTTCCTGGGTTTCCAGTTCGGCTTCGGAGACGCCGCCCTGCTTCAGCTCGGCCAGCAGTGCGGCCAGCTCGGGATTGGACTTGGCCGCGTGCAGCGCCAGCGGGTGCTCGCTGGCGATGGACACGAAGGTCACGCCCATCAGCGTGTCCGGGCGCGTGGTGAACACGCGCAGCGGGTCCAGCGCGCTGCCATCGGCGTCGCGCACGTCGAACTGGATCTCCAGGCCCTCGGAGCGGCCGATCCAGTTGCGCTGCATGGTCTTGACCGACTCCGGCCAGCCCGGCAACTGGTCCAGGCCGTCCAGCAGTTCCTGCGCGTAGTCGGTGATGCGCAGGAACCACTGCGGAATCTCGCGCTTTTCCACCAGCGCGCCGGAGCGCCAGCCGCGGCCGTCGATGACCTGCTCGTTGGCCAGCACGGTCTGGTCGATCGGGTCCCAGTTCACCACCGCGTTGCGGCGGTAGGCCAGGCCCTTGCGCATCAGCCGGGTGAACATGCGCTGCTCGTGCACGTAGTACTCGGGCCGGCAGGTGGCGAACTCGCGCGACCAGTCGATGGCATAGCCCAGCGACTTGAGCTGGCTGCGCATGTGGTCGATGTTGGCGTAGGTCCACTTCGCCGGCGCGGTCTTGTTCTTGATCGCCGCGTTCTCGGCCGGCAGGCCGAACGCGTCCCAGCCCATCGGCTGCAGCACGTTCTTGCCGATCATGCGCTGGTAGCGGCTGATCACGTCGCCGATGGTGTAGTTGCGCACGTGGCCCATGTGCAGCGCCCCGGACGGGTACGGCAGCATCGACAGGCAGTAGAACTTGGGCTTGTCGGAGGTCTCGTCGACCTCGAAGGCGCGGGTGGCGTCCCAGAACTGCTGGGCGGAGGATTCGACCTGCTGCGGGTCGTAGGCGGTGGGCTCGACGGCGGACATGGAAACGGGCAAGGGCCAGGCGGCAACAAAGCGGCCAAGGGTACCGTAGCGCGGCAAGCCGCTCCAATCCCGGCGACGGGCGGCAGCGGCGCGGGACGCCGCGGCGGCGCCTGGCAGGCGCCGGGACCGCGGCTGCAACGCGCTTGGCGACGCCGGGCCGCACGCCGGCATCGCCCCTGCCGCAGCCCATCTCGACGGCCGACTGCGCAAGTCCGACCGGATCAGCCGCGGTGCGGGACCCTCGTTGGCCCCGGCCACCAGGCCAGCAGCGCCAGCCAGCCCCACCACAGCAGGAACACCAGCCGCTGCGCCAGCGCCGGCCACACCAGCCGATCCAGCGCGAACGCGCCCAGCGTCACCAGCAGCGCCATCGCCAACGCCAGCGCGGCCCAGCCGCGCGCGGCCGGATCGCGGCGCCCGCCCAGCCCCAGCAGGGCCGCGGCCGCCACCAGGGCCACCACCCACAGCAACCAGGCGCTGGCATGCAACTGGGTCGCGCGCGCGTCCAGGTCGGTCGGATCCAGCGGCAGCAGGCCCATGCCGGCGAAAGCTAGGCCGGCCAACAGCAGCAACTGCCCACCAACGCGCAACGACCAGGGCGCGTGACGGCCGCCGCGGCGCAACAGCCGCAGCGCCAGTGCCATCGCCAGCCCCCCGGGCAACACGAATGCCAGCAGGTTGAACGCCCAGGCGTGCGGGATGCCGCGCGCGCCGAGCAGGGCCAGCGGATGCGACCACGGCAGATAGCCGGGCAGCACCGCGCCGAAGCCCAGCATCGCCGCCACCGCGGCCACTGCCAGCAGCGGCCCGATCCAGCGCAGCACCCGTTCGCTCACCTCGCCCATCCGTTCCCATCCTTTCGCGCCGGCATGACGCCTCCAGCCGGGCATTGTCGCCGCTGCAGCCGCGGCCGGCACGCGTGGCGTGGCGCCGCCGCCCTTGCATCGGCGCCGCGACGCCTCCATACAGAGCGTCCTCTCGCCTGCGATGACACTGCCCATGTCCGACACGCCCCACGTTTTCGACGCCAAGACCGAGACCTTCGAAGCCGACGTGCTGCAGCGCTCGCTGCAGACCCCGGTGCTGGTGGACTTCTGGGCGCCCTGGTGCGGCCCGTGCAAGACCCTGAGCCCGATCCTGGAAAAACTGGCGGCCGAGTACAACGGCGGCTTCGTGCTGGCCAAGGTCGACGTGGACCAGGAGCAGCAGATCGCGGCGGCGTTCCAGATCCGCTCGGTGCCGACGGTATTCCTGGTCAAGGGCGGACAGTTGGTGGATGGCTTCCCTGGCGCCCTGCCCGAGGGCCAGTTGCGCGAGTTCCTGACCCAGCACGGGATCGTGCCACTGGCCGCGCAGGAACCGGCCGAGGACGTGCCGGCGGCGCCGCTGGATCCGCAGGCCGAGGTGCAGCGCCTGCGCGAGGCGGTGGCGGCCGAGCCGGACAAGGACGAACTGAAGCTGGATCTGGCCCTGGCCCTGGTCAAGGTCGGCGCCGCCGCCGAGGCCGAGACCCTGATCGACGCATTGCCGGCCAATCTCGCCACCGACGAGCGCGCGGTGCGGGCACGGGCGCGACTGGGCTTCGTCGGCGCGCTGCAGGCCGCCCCGCCGCTGGAGACCCTGCAGGCCACGCTGGCGCAGGATCCGGCCGATCTCAAGGCGCGCTACCTGCTGGGCGTGCGCCACCTGGTCGGCGGCGACGACGCGGCCGCGCTGGAACAGTTCCTGGAGATGCTGCGCCAGGACCGCGCGTTCGAGGACGGCCTGCCGAAGAAGGCGCTGATCGATGCGTTCCGGGTGATCGAGGACGAGGATCTGGTCGGGCAATACCGTCGGAAGATGTCCGCCCTGTTGTTCTGAGATTACAATCTCAGGTCCAGCGGCTGACTCCGGCGTCTCCAGCCGCTGCGACGGACGGACGCGACCCGGCCTGACCCCAGGATGCCGCGATCAGGGACGAACGCCGCCTGCAGCCCCGCAGGCAGCGCCGGCCTGGTCTTTTGCCGGATGTATGCCGTGAACCAGTTCGATCGCCGCATGGCCTCGCCCACCCGCACCTCGTGGGCAGGCGCACGCAGGCTGGCCGGCCTGCTGTGCTGGATTGGCCTGCTGCTCGCCCCCACTGCGATGGCGCAGGACTGGCACTACCGGGTGCGCCCCGGCGATACGCTCTGGGATCTCGGCCGGCTGTATCTGCGCCCGGGCATGGACTGGGCGCGGTTGGGCCAGCACAACCAGGTCGCCGATCCGCAGCGGCTGGTGCCGGGATCGCGCCTGCGGTTTCCGATCGCCTGGCTGCGCGTGCAACCGGCGCCGGCGCGGCTGGTCGCCCTGCGTGGACAGATCAGCGTGCAGACCGCCGACCGGGCGACGCTCTCGGCGCAGCAAGGCATGCCGCTGCCGATCGGCAGCGCCCTGCAGACCGGTGCCGATGCCAGCGCGACCGTGCAGTTCGCCGACGGCTCGCGCATGCAGGTGCGTGAGAACAGCCTGGTGCGCTTCGACCAGCTCGTCCGCTACGGCGCCACCGGCATGGTCGATACCCGGGTGCGGCTGGAGAAGGGTCGCACCAGCAACGACGTCATCCCCGCCACCGGCCCCGCCTCGCGCTACATCATCCAGACCCCGTCCAGCACCAGCAGTGTGCGCGGCACCCGCTTCCGGGTCGGCGCCGGCAGCGACAGCGCGTTCGCCAGCACCGAGGTGCTGCAGGGCGCGGTGCGCGTCGCCGGCCAGGGCGGCCAGCGCCTGCTGCAGCCAGGCGAGGCGGCGCGGGTCGCCACCGGGTCGGCGCCCCGGCAGGAAGCGCTGCTGCCGGCGCCGATCCTGGACCTGGCGCACAGTCGCCTGCAGCGCCCGCCCTACCTGCTCGCCTGGGCGCCGCTGGCCGGCGCCAGCCACTACCGCCTCGAGGCGGTGGACGCGCAGCAACGCGAGGTGCTGCGCTTCGCCCAGGAAACCGAGGCCACCGCACTGGCGCTGGACGCGCTGCCGGCCGGCGACCTGCGGCTGCTGCTGCGCGGCGTCACCGCCACCGGCGTGGAAGGCGAGGACGCCGAGCAGCCGCTGCAGGTCTCGGCCACGCCGCTGCCGCCGCTGACCGTGCAGCCGCTGCACGAGCAGCAACTGCGCATCGCGCGGCCGCGCTTCGCCTGGACCCGCAACCCGGAGGCGACCAGCAGCGTGCTGCAAGTGGCGCGCGATGCGCAGTTCCAGGACCTGCTGCTGGAGCAGCAGACCGACGCGACCCAGCTGCGCGCGCCGCAGCCCCTGCCGCCCGGCACCTATTTCTGGCGCCTCGCCTCGCGCGATGCGCAAGGCCGGCAAGGCCCGTTCGGGCAGGCGCTGACGCTGCATCTCAGCGATACCCCGGTCGATCCCGGCCTGGCGCCGGCGCAGGCCGAGCGCAGCACGCTGACCCTGCGCTGGCAGCCGGATCCGGACGCGCACCATTACCGGGTGCAGCTGGCGCGCGATCCCGCGTTCCGCCGCGGCCTGCTCGAACGCACCGTGACCCAGCCGCAGGTCGCGCTGCCGCGGCCGCGCCGCGGCACCTGGTACGTGCGCATCCAGACCCTGGACGCCGACGGCGAGGCCGCGCCGTTCTCGACGCCGCAGACGCTGGACCTGCCCTGCCGCTACTGCAAGCTCGGCATGGCCGGCGGCGCGCTGCTGCTGTGGCTGGCGTTGTGAACGCCACGCTGCTGCGACACGTGCTGGTGGCGCTCGTCGCAGCCGCACTGGCCGCGGCACTGAGCCTGGGCGATGTCACCGGGCGACTGGACAACGCGCTGTACGACGCGGCAATCGCGCAGGCGCCGCGTCCAGCCGATCCGCGCATGCTGCTGATCGCCATCGACGATCGCAGCCTGCAGGCACTGGGCCAGTGGCCATGGCGACGCGACCTGCACGCGCGCCTGCTCGACCGGCTCAGCGCAGCGGGCACCGAGCGGGTGGCGCTGGATCTGCTGTTCAGCGAGCCCGACCTGCAACACGCCGACGACGATGCGCGCCTGGCCGCGGCGCTGCGACGCAATGGCCGCACCGTGCTGCCGGTGATCGGCAGCGCCGGCGGTGCGGACATGCCGCAGGAGCTGTTGCCGATCCCCGCCATCGCCACCGCCGCGGCGGCGCTGGCGCACACCGACCTCGCCGTCGATGCCGACGGCATCGCGCGCGGCGTCTACCTGCGCGCCGGGCTCGGCAGTGCGCACTGGCCGGCGCTGGCCGCGGCCCTCACCGACCGCGCGCTGCCGCCGGCGCCGGCCACCACCGACGCACCCTATGCCTGGCATCGCGCGGACTACGTCGGCCTGCGTTTCGCCGCGCCGTCGGCACCGTTCGCGCAGGTGTCCTACGTCGACGTCGTGCAGGGCCGGATTCCGCCGCAGTCGCTGCGCGGACGCCTGGCGATCGTCGGCGTCACCGCCACCGGTCTGGGGCAGCGGGTGATGACGCCGATGTCCGATGCGCGCTGGATGAGCGCGCCCGAATACCAGGCCAACGTCGCGGCGATGCTGTTGCGCGGCGACCCGATCCTGCCGTCGTCGCGCACTGCCCAGGTGGCCGGGTCCACGCTGCTGGTGCTGCTGGCCTGCCTGGGCACGCAGTGCGCCGGTGGGCGCCGACGGCGCTGGCTGGTGCCGCTGGCGAGCATGGCGGTGGTCGCCGGCGGCAGCCTGCTGTGGCTGCTGCTCGGCAGCCGCTGGTTCGCGCCAGGGGCGGCCCTGCTCGCCCTGGCCATCGTCGCCGCCGGGCAGTTGTGCCTGCACGCGGCACGCTGGCGCCGCCAGGCGCATCGCGACGCTCTGACCGGGCTGGTGAACCGCCACGGCTTCGAACAGGCGTTCGCCCAGGCGCTGGACGAGGCACGGCGCAGCGGCCGGCCGCTGACGCTGATCATCGTCGATGTGGATCATTTCAAGCGCTACAACGACACCCTGGGCCATCGCACCGGCGACCGCGCGCTGAAGCTGGTGGCCGCCGCGGTGGCGCGGCATGCGCGACATCCGCGCGAGGTCGCCGCGCGCTTTGGCGGCGACGAGTTCGCCATGATCCTGCCCGCCACCGATGCCGCCGATGCCAGCCGCATCGCCGCGGCGCTGGTCGAGGAGATCCGCGGGCTGTCGCTGCGCGCGCCGAACGGCAGCGTCGCCATCACTGCCAGCCTGGGCGTGCACAGCGCCACCGCGACAGCGCTCACGTCGGAGCGCGCGTTCTTCGAATCCGCCGACGCGGCGCTGTACCGGGTCAAGCGCGACGGACGCGACGGCTACGCGCTCAGCGACGCGCCACCGGAGCACCATACGCATGCGTCTGGTACCCTGCCGCACTCCGATCCACCTACCGCCGCGCAATGAAGCCATCGCTGTTCCGCCTGGGCCTGAACCTGTGGCCGCCGTTCCTGTGCGCCGGCATCCATGTGACCGAACTGAGCGCGGACTACCGCCATGCGCGGGTCGAACTGCGCATGCGTCCGTGGAACCGCAACTACGTGGGCACCCATTTCGGCGGCAGCCTGTTCGCCATGACCGACCCGTTCTGGATGCTGCTGACCATGCAGAACCTGGGGCGCGACTACTACGTCTGGGACAAGGCCGGCAGCATCGAGTTCGTGCGCCCGGGGCGCGGCACGGTCAGCGCGCGGTTCGATCTGGACCAGGCCCTGCTGGACGAACTGCGCGCGGCCACCGCCGGCGGCGACAAGCATCTGCGCTGGTTCGAGACCGACGTCGTCGACGCCCAGGGCGAGGTGGTGGCGCGGACGCGCAAGCAGCTGTACGTCAAGCGCAAGCCGCCGCGTTAGCGCGCCTGCCGCCCGCGGATTCGCCAAGGCCGGCGCCGCCTCTGCGCACGCAGGCGGGTACACATCGCATGCGATACCGACCGCGCCGTCAGCGTGCGCGGCGTCGCGAGGCGAGCGGCATGGGCGGGCCCCGGCCCAATCGCAGCTGCACGGCCGCGCCACGAGACCGTGCGGCGCCGCACCAACGGCCATCACGCGCCGCTACACTACGCGGATGTCGCCCGATCTCTCCGCTCCCGCCCCCCGCCCGTCCCTGCAACGGCTGTTCTTCACCGGCCTGCTGACCCTGTTGCCGATCTGGCTGACCTGGGTGGTGGTCAAGTTCGTGTTCGTGCTGCTCTCGGGCATCAGCAGCCCCTGGGTGGTGCCGCTGTCGGTGCGCATCGCCGCCTCGTTCCCGCGCGAGCTGGGCTGGGCCACCGCGCAATGGGTGCAGAACACCATCGCCCTGATCGCCACTCTGGCGGTGATCCTGCTGGTCGGCATCCTCAGCCGGCGCATGATCGGCCAGCGCCTGCTGCGCTGGTTCGAGGCCGTGATGCGCCGCATCCCGCTGGCCAGCGTGGTCTACGACAGCGTGCGCAAGCTGGTGGACATCCTGCAGACCCAGCCCGGCAGCACCCAGCGCGTGGTGCTGATCGACTTCCCGCACCGGGACATGAAGTCGGTGGGCCTGGTGACGCGGGTCATCAAGGAACACGGCACCGGCCGCGAGCTGGCCGCGGTGTACGTGCCGACCACGCCCAACCCGACCTCCGGCTACTTGGAGATCGTGCCGGTGGAACTGCTCACGCCCACCGACTGGAGCGTGGACCAGGCCATGAGCTTCATCATCTCCGGCGGCGCGGTGTCGCCGGAGAGCGTGCCCTTCACCCGCACCGTGGACCGCTGACGCCGATGCGCCGCGGCACGCTCGACGATCGCGCGGTCCGGCTGTTCATCGCCCTGGCGGCGTTCTTCTGCGTCAATGCCGCGCTGGCCGAGTTCATCGGGGTCAAGATCTTCGCCCTGGAAGACACCCTGGGCATCGCCCCACTGAACTGGAACCTGTTCGGCCAGACCGGCTCGATGAACTTCACCGCCGGCACCCTGCTGTGGCCGCTGGTGTTCATCCTCACCGACACCATCAACGAGTTCTTCGGCCGCCGCGGCGTGCGCTTCATCTCCTGGCTGGCGGTGGCGCTGATCGGCTACGGCTTCCTGTTCGCGTTCGCCGCGATTGCGCTGGCCCCAGCCGGCTTCTGGGTCACCGCGGCGCAACACCAGGGCGTGCCCGACTACCAGGCCGCGTTCGCCGCGGTGTTCGGCCAGGGCATGTGGACCATCGCCGGCTCGCTGGTCGCGTTCATGGCGGGCCAGCTGATCGACGTGGCGGTGTTCCACCGCATCCGCAACGTGACCGGCGAGAAGCACGTGTGGCTGCGCGCCACCGGCTCCACCGCGGTCTCGCAGCTGATCGACAGCTTCGTGGTGATCTACATCGCCTTCGTGCTCGGCCCGCAGCACTGGTCGATGCAGCTGTTCCTGGCGGTGAGCACGCTGAACTACATCTGCAAGATGCTGCTGGCGGTGCTGCTGATCCCGTTGCTGTACCTGATGCGGCGGCTGATCACCGATTACCTGACCCCCGAACGCGCCGAACAACTGCGCAAGGAAGCCGCCGCCGACTGAACGCCGGCACACGCGCGAGCGCACCGCACGCGCTTGCGCGCGGCCGTCGTGCAGCGCCGCAGACGCCGATGCCGCCTGGCCCGTCGCGACACGGCGCCCGCCCGCGGCAGGGCGGTGGGCGCCCGCAGGCAGCGGCCATGGGTGGCCTCGGCGGTGCGGATCGGGCAAGCTCCCCGCTCGCTTGTCGTTGGAGCCCGCAATGCCGCCCCGCTTTTCCCGCCTGCTGTCCCTGGCCATCGCCACCGCCCTGAGCCTGTCGCTGGCGGCCCCGGCGGACGCGGCCAAGAAGAAGACCACCAAGCAGACCACCGCGCAGACCCGCGCCAAGGCGAGCAAGGCCCGCAAGGCGCGGCCGGCGCCGGCTCCGGTGGTGCTGACCAAGGCGCAACAGCTGAACCGGCTGTACGACGACTACTGGGAAGCCTCGCTCAAGCTCAATCCGCTGCAGGCGACCTTCCAGGGCGACAGCCGCTACAACGACCAGTTGCCGAACTTCCTCTCGGCCGCGTTCCGCCAGCAGTCGCACGACTTCACCGTGGAGTGGCTGGGCAAGGCCGAGGCGATCGGCAAGGATGGCCTGACCGGCCAGGACCTGCTCAGCTACGAGATCTTCGTCGGCGACGCGCGCAACGCGCTGGAGGCGGAGAAGTATCCGAGCTGGATGCAGCCGGTGAACCAGTTCTACAACGTCGGCAGCATCATGGTGATGCTCGGCTCCGGCACCGGCGCGCAGCCGTTCCGCACGGTCAAGGATTACGACAACTGGTCGCGGCGCGCGCTCGGCATCCCGGCGCTGTTCGACCAGGCCATCGCCAACATGCGCGAAGGCATGAAGGCCGGCGTGGTGCAGCCGCGCGCGCTGATGGAGAAGGTGCTGCCGCAGCTCGATGCGATCATCAAGCCCACCGCCGAGGAGAGCCTGTTCTGGGGTCCGGTGCGCAACCTGCCGGCGGACATTCCGGAGGCCGAGAAGCAGCGCATCACCGCCGAATACAAGCGCATGATCGAGTACCGGATCATGCCCGCCTACCGCGCGCTGCGCGGCTTCATCGCCACCGAATATCTGCCGGCCACGCGCAATACCGCCGGCATCGGCGCCCTGCCCAGCGGCGATGCCTGGTACGCCTGGAACGTGCGCCAGAGCACTACCACCGACCTGACCCCCGCCCAGATCCACCAGATCGGCCTGGACGAGGTGGCGCGCATCCAGGGCCAGATCCAGGCGGTGATGAAGCAGGTGCGCTTCCGCGGCTCGATGCAGAAGTTCTTCAAGTTCATGCAGACCGACAAGCGCTTCACCTTCAAGAGCGAGGACGAGCTGCTGAGCTACTACCGCGGCCTGGAAGGCCGGGTCGACGCGGCGGTGCCGCGCATGTTCTCGCTCAAGCCCAAGGCCGCGTTCGAGATCCGCCCGGTGGAGCCGTACCGCGCGCAGTCGGCCGCCAGCGGCTCGTACATGCGTCCCAGCGAGGATGGCCGCCCCGGCATCTTCTACGTCAACACCTACGACCTGCCCAGCCGCAAGACCTGGGATGCGGAAGACCTGTACCTGCACGAGGCCATTCCCGGCCACCACTTCCAGCTCGGCCTGCAGCAGGAGCTGACCAACCTGCCCAAGTTCCGCCGCTTCGGCGGCGAGACCGCCTTCATCGAAGGCTGGGGCCTGTACGCCGAATCGCTGGGCAAGGACCTGGGCCTGTACCAGGATCCCTACAACTATTTCGGCTACCTGCAGAACGAGCTGTGGCGCGCGATCCGCCTGGTGGTGGACACCGGCCTGCACAGCAAGGGCTGGACCCGCGAGCAGGTGATCGACTACATGCTGCAGAACTCGGCCACCAGCCGCACCGACGCCGAAGCCGAGGCCGAGCGCTACATGGCCATCCCCGGCCAGGCGCTGTCCTACAAGATCGGCGAGATGAAGATCATGCAACTGCGCGACTACGCGCGCGCGCAACTCGGCGACAAGTTCGATATCCGTGAGTTCCATGCCGAAGTGCTGAAGGACGGCTCGGTGCCACTGAACGTGCTGCAGGAGAAGATCGAGCGCTGGGTGGCGGGCAAGAAGAAGGGGTGAGCGGGAAGCCGCTCCTCCCGCGGAACATGCGACCTGAGGCGTCGCGGGATCGTCGCAGGAGCGGCTTCAGCCGCGATGGGGCCTTGCTGGTGAAGCCCGGTCGCGGCTGAAGCCGCCCCTACGGGAAAGCAGGCGCCGCACGGAGGCAGATAGCACGCCAGTTCCACCAGGACATGAGCGCGCACGAACCCACAGTGCAGCTCCCTGGCATGCCGGCTGCTGCAAGTGCAGCGCGACAGGAGTGGGAACTACAGCGACGTCCCGTTGATGCAATCGCCGTCCCGTTGCGCCCATTCCACTCGGTGCGGATCGCACACCAGTTGCATCAGGGCATTGGGCACGCATGAACCCCTTGTGGGAGGGACTTCAGTCCCGACGCGTTGCAGTGAAGGGCGTCGGGACTGAAGTCCCTCCCACAAACGGCCAAGGCGATTGACCAGCGTCGACACGGCCTGAAAACCGGCTGCGAAGCCATCGTACGTCGCGTGCAAGGCCTCTACACCGCTGCCAGACCCCGCGCCAGCTGCGCGATGTCCTGCGGCGTGGTGCGGCAGCAGCCGCCGATCAGGCGGGCGCCGGCCGCACGCCATGCGGCGAGGTGGTCGACCAGGCTACCGGCATCGGCGCTGTCAGCCTGCCAGCATTTGCGCTCGGCGTCGTAGCGCTCGCCCGCGTTCGGATACACCACCAGCGGCAACCGCGTCAGCGTCGCCAGATGACGCAACGCCGCAGTGGCCAGCGACGGCGCGACGCAGTTGACGCCGAGCGCGACCACCTGCGGATGGCCGTCGAGCAACGCCACCACCTCGCGCAACGGCGTGCCGTCGCTGAGGTGCGCGGCATCGCGCAGGGTGCAGGCGAACCAGGCGACAACCCCAGGAAACTTCTCCAGCACCTGCAGCAAGGCCGCCATTTCCGCCAATGACGGCTGCGTCTCGCAGGCCAGCAGATCCACGCCGGCTTCCATCAAGGCGGCGATGCGCGGGCGGTGGAAGTCCCGCAATGCCGCCTGCGGCAACGTGTAGTCGCCACGGTACTCGGATCCGTCGGCCAGGCAGGCGCCATACGGACCGACCGAGCCGGCGACCAGCAACGGCCCCGCCTGCGGATGCCGCGCGAGATGCGCCTGCCGTGCCTGCTGCGCCAGTTCGACGCTGCGCGCGATCAAGCGTTGCGAGTGCGCGAGGTCGATCCCGCGCGCAGCGAAGCCCTGCGGCGTGGCCTGGTAGCTGGCGGTGATCGCGCACTGCGCACCGGCGGCGAAATAATCCTGGTGCACCTCGCGGATCAGGTCCGGCTGTTCCAGCAGGATCTTCGCCGACCACAGCGGATCGCGCAGATCGCAGCCGCGACGCTCCAGTTCGGTGGCCAGCGCGCCGTCGAGCACCAGGCACCGGTCCTCGGCCAGCAGCGCGGCAAGCGGGTTGTGCGGCATGGCGCGGCCTCGCAGCGATGGAATGCGCAGTGTCGCAGACGGCACGCGCAGCGGTGCGGCCGCACCGGTGCGCTATGCTTCTCCCATGGATTGCCCCGTTTCGCTCGCCCCGACTCAGCGCATGACCTTCACTACGCTGACACCGATGCTGCGCTGTGCCGACCTCACCACGGCACTGGCGTTCTATACCGAAACCCTGGCGTTTCGACTCGATGGCGGCGCAGTGGCGACGGGCTGGGTGTCGCTGCGGCACGGCCCGCTGGCACTGATGCTGGCCACGCGACTGTCGGAGGACGATGCAACCGTCTCCGATGTCGCCTGCTCGCTGTACTTCCGCACCGACGAGGTCGATGCCTGGTGGCAGCGGCTGCATCCACATGGGCGCATCGTCTATCCGTTGCAAGACTTCGACTACGGCATGCGCGAGTTCGCGATCCACGATGCGGACGGCCATCTGCTGCAATTCGGACAGGCGCTGTGCCGATGAGCCTGACCCTCGATGGCCTGCACCACGTGGCGATCATCGCCTCCGACTACGCGCGCTCCAAGGACTTCTATTGCCGCATCCTGGGCCTGCCGGTGATCGCCGAGGTCTACCGCGATGCGCGCGACTCCTGGAAGCTGGACCTGGCCCTGCCCGACGGCAGCCAGCTCGAACTGTTCTCGTTCCCCGCGCCACCGCCGCGGCCGAGCCGCCCGGAAGCCTGCGGCCTGCGCCACCTGGCGCTGCGCGTGCGCGACCTGGACGCCGCCGTCGCGCACCTGCAGGCGCACGGCGTGGAGGTCGAACCGATCCGTGTGGACGAATACACCGGCCGCCGCTTCACCTTCTTCGCCGATCCCGACGACCTGCCGCTGGAACTGTACGAAAACGGCTGAACGCCCACCGCCGGCCACGCTGAACTGCATGCCGCAGTGCGGATTCCCAGCACCATACGCTTGGGTATACAGTCGGATCAGGCCGGCATCGCGCCGGCCGCACCGGACATCCCTCGGGAGGGGAACATGCGCACGACCTTCAAGACCCTGATGCTGGCCCTGCCGCTGAGCGCGGCGGCATTCATGGCGCACGCCGCCGACACCTCGCCGGTCGGCCGCTGGCAGACCATCGACGACGAAACCGGCAAGCCCAAGTCGATCGTGCAGATCGAACAGGCCGCCAACGGCACACTGAGCGGCAAGGTGGTCGAGATCCTGCAGTCCAACCACGGCCCCAACCCGATGTGCGACAAGTGCGACGGCGAGCGCAAGGGCAAGCCGATCAAGGGCATGACCATCCTGTGGGGCCTCAAGCCCGACGGCACCGCGGTATGGGACGGCGGCTCGGTGCTGGACCCGGCCAAGGGCAAGACCTACAAGGCCAAGGTCACCCTGACCGACGGCGGCAAGAAGCTGCAGATGCGCGGCTACATCGGCATCGAGGCGCTGGGGCGGACGCAGACCTGGATCAGGGAGTGACGGAAGCCGGGAATCGGGAGTGGAGAATCGGGAATCGTTAAAAGCGGCATCTGCCGGCCTGATCCCACCCCACTCCGACAAGGCGCCTGCAAAGGCGCCTTTTTCGTAGCCCATCAGCTCGCGGGCGGCGCTCTTGCGATTCCCCATTCCCGATTCCCCATTCCCAGCTCCATGCAATAATCCTCGGCCCCCAGAAACGCCGGCCGCCATGACCACCGCCCTCGTCACCACCGCCCTGCCCTATGCCAACGGACCGCTACATCTGGGGCATCTGGTCGGCTACATCCAGGCCGACATCTGGGTGCGCGCGCGGCGGCTGCGCGGCGACCGCACCTGGTTCGTGTGCGCCGACGACACCCACGGCACGCCGATCATGCTGGCCGCCGAGAAGGCCGGGGTCACCCCGGAGAGCTTCATCGCCGCCATCCAGGCCAGCCACGAGCGCGATTTCGCCGCGTTCGGCGTGGCCTTCGACCATTACGACTCGACCAACTCGGACGCCAACCGCGCCCTGACCGAGGCGTTCTACGCCAAGCTCGACGCCGGCGGCCACATCGCGCGGCGCTCGGTGGCGCAGTTCTACGACCCGGCCAAGGGCATGTTCCTGCCCGACCGCTACATCAAGGGCATCTGCCCGAACTGCGGCAGCGCCGACCAGTACGGCGACAACTGCGAGGTCTGCGGCGCCACCTATTCCCCGACCGAGCTGAAGGAGCCCAAGTCGGTGATCTCCGGCGCCACGCCGGAACTGCGCGATTCGGAGCACTTCTTCTTCGAGGTCGGCCGCTTCGACGGCTTCCTGCGCGATTGGCTGGCCGGCGACGTCGCCCTGCCCGGGGTCAAGGCCAAGCTGATGGAGTGGCTGGACAGCGAAGGCGGCCTGCGCGCCTGGGATATTTCCCGCGACGCGCCCTACTTCGGCTTCCAGATCCCCGGCCAGCCGGGCAAGTACTTCTACGTGTGGCTGGACGCGCCGATCGGCTATCTGAGCAGCTTCCAGACCCTGTGCGCGAGCCTGGGCGAAGCCTTCGAGCCGCACCTGGCCGCCGGCACCGCCACCGAACTGCACCACTTCATCGGCAAGGACATCGTCAACTTCCACGGCCTGTTCTGGCCGGCGGTGCTGCACGGCACCGGGCACCGCGCGCCGACCCGGCTGCACGTCAACGGCTACCTGACCGTCGACGGCGCCAAGATGTCCAAGTCGCGCGGCACCTTCGTCATGGCCCGCACCTACCTGGACGTGGGCCTGGAGCCGGAAGCGCTGCGCTACTACTTCGCGGCCAAGTCCTCCGGCGGCGTCGACGATCTCGACCTGAACCTGGGCGACTTCGTGGCGCGGGTCAACGCGGACCTGGTCGGCAAGTTCGTCAACCTGGCCAGCCGCTGCGCAGGCTTCATCGACAAGCGCTTCGGCGGCACGCTCGCCGACGCGCTGCCGGATGCGGCGCAGTACGCGCGCTTCGTCGCCGCGCTGGCGCCGATCCGCGAGGCCTACGAGCGCAACGACCCGGCCAGCGCGATCCGCCAGACCATGGCCCTGGCCGACGAGGCCAATAAGTACATCGACGAACACAAGCCCTGGGTGCTGGCCAAGCAGGACGGCGCCGAAGCGCAACTGCAGGCCGTGTGCACGCAGGGCTTGAACCTGTTCCGGGTGCTGGCCGCCGCGCTCAAGCCGGTGCTGCCGCGCACCTGCGCCGAGGCCGAGGCGTTCCTGTCGGCCCCGCTCGGCGCCTGGGACGACCTCGACGCCCCGCTGCTGGCGCACGTGATCCAACCGTACGCCCCCCTGTTCACCCGTATCGACCCCAAGCTGCTCGACGCCATGACCGACGCCTCCAAGGACACCCCTTATACACCTCTGCCTCTGCAGACGCTCGTACA
>NZ_NMPP01000081.1:0-60574 GCF_009192885.1 Xanthomonas sp. LMG 12462
TTACGATGCAAGCTCGAAGCTTTAGGAGCGACTGGACCTCCCACACCTCCTCCGATGATCAGTCGGAAGACATGACGCCTGTTTAGGGGCGACATGTCCAGATACAAGGAGCGGCTTCAGCCGCGACCGAGCGTTACCGGGAAAGCCTGGTCGCGGCTGAAGCTGCTCCTACGGATTACCCCGCAACCGATCCACCGCAGTAAGCGCGCACCCACCTTGTGGGAGGGACTTCAGTCCCGACGACATACGCCCGGGGCCTGGCTGCACTGCGCCTTTCGGCCGGCGCCCGGCGCACGCGGCCGCCGCACAGCCACTAGAACCCGTAACGCAAGAACCCCCCGTCCACCGCAATGCATTCGCCGGTGATGTAGCTGGCCGCCGGCAGGCACAGGAAGCCGACCGCCGCCGCCACTTCCTCCGGTTCGCCGATACGGCGCATCGGCGTGCGCTCGATCACCTGCTCGTAGTAGTCCGGATCCGACAGCGGCCCGGAGGTGCGGCGGGTACGGATGTACCAGGGCGCCACCGCATTGACCCGGATGCCGTCCTCGGCCCATTCGGCGGCGAGGTTGCGGGTGAGCTGGTGCAAGGCCGCCTTGGTCATGCCGTAGGGCGCGCCGCTGCGCACGTGGGTCAGTCCCGACACGCTGCCGACGTTGACGATCGCCGAGGCCGCATGCTGCGCCAGCAGCGGATGCGCGTAGCGCGACAGTTCGAACGCGGAGAACAGGTTGGTCTCGAAGATGCCGCGCCATTCGTCCTCGGTGTAGTCCACCGCGGCCTTGCTGAGGTTGCCCCCGGCGTTGTTGATCAGCAGGTGCAGGCCGTCGGCATGGTCCTCGACCCAGTCCAGGATCTCGCGGCGGTCCTCGTCGTCGGCGACGTCGGCGGCCAGCGCCAGGATCTCGCGCTCGGGAAAGGCCTCGCGCAACTCGTCGCGCGCCGCTTCCAGCGCATCGAGGTCGCGCGCCACCAACAGCAGGTCGGCGCCGAACCCGAGCAGTTCGCGCGCGATCGCCAGGCCGATGCCGGCGCTGGCGCCGGTGATCAGCGCGGTCTGTCCGTCCAGCCGCCAACGGTGCTGCATGCGCGTGCCTGTCTGCTCACATGGGAGGCGTAGGATGATACCTCCACCCTCGAGGAGGTCGCCGCCATGTCCGCACCACTGCGCAGGATGACGTTGGCATTGCCGCTGCTCGCCCTGCTGGCCGCATGCAAGCCGGAGCCGCCGCAACCGCCCGATGCGCCGCCACCGCCGAAGGCCAGCGCATTGCGCAGCGCCATCGCCCAGCCGCTGGACCGCGCCAGGCAGACCCAGGCCACGCTCGACCACGCCGCGGCCGCGCAGAACGCCGCGCTCGACGCCGCCACCGCACAATGAACAACGCCGGCCACGGGGGCCGGCGTTGCAGGAAGCAGGCGACGCGCTCGCAAGAGCGCGCCGCTGCCGGCGCAGGGCCGGCTTACAGACCGCAGAAGCAGTAGGCCAGCGCCTTCACCGGTGCGCCCGGACGGGTGTCGGCCGCGTCCTTGACGAAGCGCAGCTGGGTGTCCAGTTCCGGCAGGCTGCGCGCCAGCAGGGCGTGGCCCAGCGCCGAGTCGCTCAGCATCCACACGCCCAGGCGGCTGCCGGCGAACCCGCTGACGAACTGCGCGAACGGCGTGGCCGGCTTCTCGACGTAGCGCACCCGGTACTTGTCCGGGCCGCCCAGCTTGGCGCGCGCGGCGGCATCGGCCACCGCGTCCTTGAAGCCGCCGAACGCGTCCACCAGCCCGCGCTCCTTGGCCTGCGCACCGCTCCAGACGCGGCCGCGCGCGACCTGGTCGATGGCCTCGACCGACTTGCCGCGCGCCTGCGCGACCTTGCCGGTGAAGTCGGCATAGCCCTTGTTGATCACCGACTGGATCAGTTGGCCCACCGCCGGATCCATCGGCCGGGTCATGTCGAAGGCGCCGGCGAAACGGGTGGTGCCCACGCCGTCGGTATGCACGCCGATCTTGTCCAGGGTGCGGGTGATGTTGGGGATCATGCCGAAGATGCCGATCGAGCCGGTGATCGTCGACGGGTCGGCGTAGATGCGATCGGCGTTCATGCTGATCCAGTAGCCGCCGGACGCGGCCAGGTCGCCCATCGACACCACCACCGGCTTGCCGGCAGCCTTCAGCGCCACCACCTCGCGGCGGATCTGCTCGGAGGCGAACACTTCGCCGCCGGGCGAATCCACGCGCAGCACCACCGCCTTGACCGCGTCGTCGTCGCGCGCCTGGCGCAGCAGCGCCGCGGTCGACTCGCCACCGATGCGGCCGGCCGGCTGTTCGCCGCCGCTGATCTCGCCCGCGGCGACCACCACCGCCACCTGCGGACGCGAGTCCACCGGCGAACGGCGCAGGTCCAGCTGCTGCAGGTAGCCGTCCAGGTCGACGTTGCGGTAGCCGGTGTCGGCATCGTCGTCGGCCACGCCACGCTTGGCCAGCAACTGCTCGACGTCCTCGCGGGTCTTCAGGCCGTCCACCAGCTTCTGCTGCAGGGCGAACTTGGCCAGATCGCCGCCGGCGGCGGCCACGCCCTCGGGCATGGTGTCGATGCCGGCGTTGATCTGCTCAGGCGCCAGCTTGCGCGCCTTGGCGATGTCGGCCACATAGCGCTGCCACACATCGTTCATCCAGAACAGGTCGGCTTCCTTGGACGCCGCCGAGGCCGCGTCGAGCACGTACGGCTCGGCGGCGGACTTGTATTCGCCGACCTTGAACAGGTGCACGTCCACGCCGAGCTTGTCCTGCAGGCCCTCGCGGAAGTACTGGCGGTAGCGGCCCAGGCCTTCCAGGGTCATCGAGCCCATCGGGTCCAGGTAGACCTCGTTGGCCTGCGCGGCCAGCAGGTACTGCCACTGATTCAGATTGTCGCTGTAGGCGACGATCTGCTTGCCGGAGCTGCGCAGGTCCTGCAGCGCCTTCTCCACCTCGCGCATCGAGGCGAAGCCGCTGGGCTGCAGCTTGTCCAGGCGCAGCGCCACGCGCTCGATCTTCGGGTCGGTCTTGGCCGCCTCGATGGCGCGCACCAGGTCGCGCAACTGGATCTCCTGCGCGCCCTTGTCGTTCATCGCCTTGGCCAGCGCGCGGCTGACCGGGTCGGCGCTGAACTGCTCGACCAGCTTGCCTTCCGGCGCGATCAGCAGCGTGGTGCGGTCGCGCAGCGCCTTGCCGCCGTCGCCGCGCGCCATGGCGAACACCATCGCCAGCAGGATCAGCAACAGGAAACCGAAGAACACCAGGTTGAAGATCAACCGGCGGGTGAAGTTCATCACATCCCACAGGCCGACGAAGAAGTTGGCGACGGGGCTGCGACGCACGGGTTGGTTCATGGAAAGCTCCGAAAGGAAGGCGTCTTGCGCCTGCGCAGCATACCGGCTGCGTCAGGCGCCGCACATGCGTCTGAAGTCAGGGGGCCGCCGGCGCGGCCAGCAGCCGCGCGCTGCTCCAGCGGAAGCGCGCGCCCATCATCACCGCCGCCGCGGTCAGCCCCAGGATCAGGCCGATCCACATGCCCTGCGGTCCCCAGCCCAGCCACAGGCCGAGGCCGGCGCCCAGCGGCATGCCCAGCCCCCAGTAGGAACACAGGGCCAGCAGCATCGGCACCCGGGTGTCCTTGAGGCCGCGCAGCGCGCCGGCCGACAGCACCTGCACGCCGTCGGGGAACTGGAAGGTGGCCGCGTACAGCAGCAGCGTGGAGGCAAGCGCCGCCACCGCCAAATCGCTGGTGTAGACGCCGACGATGGCATCGTGGCCGACCAGCAGCACCAGCGCCGACAGCGCCTGGGTGCCGAGCACGATCGCATAGCCGGCCCAGGCCGCACCACGCACGCCTACCGCATCGCCGGCGCCGGCGGCGCGGCCGACCCGCACCGTGGTCGCCTCGGCCACGCCCATCGGCACCATGAAACACAGCTGCGCCACGTTGATCGCGATCTGGTGTGCGGCCGCCGGCACCTCGCCCAGCCGCGCGATCAGCAGCGCGGTGACGATGAACAGGCCGCCTTCCATCAGGATGGTCACGCCGATCGGCAGCCCGGTCTTGAGCAGCCCGACGATCGCGCGCAGGTCCGGCGCCTCGAACCGCGCGAACAGGCGCAACGGCGCAAAGCGCCTGGACCGCGCCAGGTAGATGGCGAAGCACAGCGCCTGCGCCCACATCATGATCGCCGAGGCCATGCCCAGGCCACCGGCGCCGTGCTCGCGCAGACCCCACAGGCCGAAGGTCAGCGCATAGCCGAGCGGCGCCAGCAGCAGCAGGCCGCCGAAGCCGAGCAGCATGGTCGGCAGGGTCCAGTGCATGCCTTCGCTGAGGTAACGCATGCAGAAGTACAGCACCAGCGCCGGCACGCCCCAACGGATCGCAAGCAGGAAATCGCGCGCGCCGGGCACGATCTCCGGGGCGATGCCCAGTTGCGGCAGCGCCATCGGCATCACGCTCAGGAACGCGAACATCAGCAGGCCCAGGCCCAGCGACAGCCACAGTGCCTGGCGGAACAGCGGGCCGATCTGCGCATGGCGCTTGGCGCCGTCGAGCTGCGACACCGAGGCGGTCAGGGCAATCAGGGTGCCGATCGGGATCATCATCGGCAGCCACAGCAACGCAGTGCCGACCGTCACCGAGGCCAGCGTGCGGGTGCCGTGGTGGCCAGCGATCACGTTGTCGACGAAGCTGATCAGGCCGGTGGAGACGTGCCCCAGGACCAGCGGCAGGGCGAGCTGCGCGGTGGTGCGCAGTTCGCGGCCCCGGACCGAGGCCGGGGTGGAAGACGAAAACATTGCAAGACTCTGGCGATCCCGCCGACTGCGGCCGCGCAGACAGCGCCGGCACCGGGTGGCGGAGGCCGGGCATTCTACCCGCTGCGGCGGATCACTGCAGGAGAAGCCGGGACCCGGGGCCCGGGACCGGGTGCACGCAACGCCAGGCGCCGCGCGCAGTTCAGCGCGCGGCGCGCTGCTTCAGCCAGGCACCACGGCTGTCGGCGCCCTGCGCCAGCAGGTCGCGGCGCAAGGCGGCACGGTCCTGCGGCGGGGTGCGTTGCGACAGCAGCGCCAGATGCTCGCGCTGGTCCGCCGGCAGGCCGCGCAACAGGCCCAGCAGTGCCTGCCGCTGCGCCTCCGGCACGTAGCCCAGCAGCGGCTGCAGCGCCCAGAACTCGGCACCCAGTTCCGGGCCGAGCAACCAGCCGTGGCGCTCCAGGGCGTCCATCTCGGCGAACTGCGCATGCAGGCTGTGCTGCTGCTCGATCGGCAGGCCGGCGAAGGCCGTGGCGACCTGACGCAGCCGCGCCTGCGCCGCCGCCGGCAGCGCATCCCAGGCGGCCTGGCGCGCGCGCAGTTGCGCCGGGGTCAGCGCCGGTGGCGTGGTCGCCGCGGGCGCGACGGCCGGGGCAACGGTGGCCGCCGGCGGGGCTTCGGCGGCCTCGGCCAGGTCGGCGGCGCTGGGGGCGCTGCGCTCGATCCGCGGCGGCGGCGCGCCGGCCGCGTACCACGCATAGAAATCCAGGTCGTAGATCGCCGGCTCCGGCAGCGGCGCCGGCGGGTCGGCCGGCAGCGGCGGCGCGCTGGCGGTGTCCGATTCCGGCGGCAGCACTTCCACCTGCACCGGGCCGGTATCACCCAGCGCCAGGCTCGCGTCGCTGGCACCGGCCGCGGTCGCGGCGCGGGACCGATGCCAGGGCAGGCGGTCCCAGAACACCGTCCCGACCAGGGCCAGGACCACCACCGCGATCACCGCCCCGGCCAGGCGCGTGCGCAGGGCCGAGCGCGCGCCGCGGCGGCGTGGACGCGCCGCGGCCGCGGCGGCGGCAGGGGCCTGCGCCTTGGCCGGCGCAGGCGAGGCCGTGCTGCCGGCGATCGCCGCATCGCGCAGTTGCGCCAGGGCCTGCAGCCGCGCCGGCGGCAGATCGCGCAGACACTGTTGCGCCGCGTCGGCCAGCGCGCGCCAGCCGGCCGCATCCGGACGCCCGCCGGCGTCGCGCGGACAGGCCCGCGCCAGCGCCTGCTGGTAGTCCTCGGTGGTCAGCTGCAACACCTGCGCGGCCAGCGGCTCGTCCAGCCCGGCGACGATGCGCAACAACAGCGCCAGGCGGTCGGCCGGCTGCAGGCTGCGCAGATGCGCCAGCGGCGCCGGCCAGGCACCGTCGGCGGCATCGGCCTGGCGCAGGGTGGGCACCGCAGCGAGCAGCTTCCAGAACCGCAGCGGCCAGTCGGCCATCGGCAGCGCCGCGGCGTGGCTGCGGAAGGCCCGCATCGCCGCCGCCAGGGCCGGCATGCCGCGTTCGGGCCGGCCGCTCTGCAGGTCGGCCAGGACCGCGGCGCGGCGTTCGATGCCGCGCAGGAACGCGGCCAGGGCGGGCGGTGCGGCCACGCCGTCGGAAGGGGACGTGGCGGTCATCGGAACTCCATCATCGGCGCGATGATAACGAGGCAGCCGCCACACCGCGCGCTTGACAGCGGCGTCCCGATCGGCTCACCCGCGGCCGTCGCGACGGCCGGTTGTGCACAGCGCCGGAAATTGGCCTGCGACAGGTCTTGTCAAGCCCCCGCGAAACCATGTTGCATCTGTGTTTCACGGCCAAGTTGTTGTTCTTAAAAGATTAAATGCGATTGGCGCTTTTTTGTCCAACTCGTGGCAGAGGCTTGTGAGTCCGTCTTCACGGCGTGGAGCATGCCCGTCATGCACAGCTTTATCCACAGCAGGTGTGGATAAATTCGATTCCCCAAGCACGGCGGCCATTTACGACCGGTTTATCACTTTGCGGGCAGCAATCGTGCGCAACTCCCGACCCCCGGAACCCACTTTGCGGTGGCCGCTAGGGCGTGTCACCAATCCCCGAGCATGCCGCGCCGTGATTGCGCGTGCCTGTGGCAAGGAAGAGCGAGGAAGTGGACGTCCGTCCACGCCCGAGCGATGACGCGGCCACGGGCGTGCGCAACCGCGGCCCTTCGGGTTGGGTCTGGCAGGCGCGCAGCCGGCGCCGCGCAGCTTGACCTGACGGCCAGTCAGGCGCTGCGCCCGCAACGCCGGCTGCGCGCCTGCCAGACCCAACGCGGCATGCTCGGGGATTGGTGACACGCCCTAGACTAGGTGGATGCCCTCCCCCGCCGCCACGCTCCGCGTCGCCCTGCCCGTCCCCTTGCCGCAGCTGTTCGACTACCTGCCGCCGCCCGGCGGGGCGGTCGCCGACGGCGACGTCGGTCGCCGGGTGCAGGTGCCGTTTGGCAATCGCGAACTGAGCGGGGTGGTGGCGGCGATCGGCCAGGTCGAGGACGCCGACGGCCTGCGCGCGGCGTTGGCCTGGCTGGACCCGGTGCCCCTGCTCCATGGCGAACTGGCCGAGTCGCTGCGCTGGCTGGCGCGCTACAGCCACGCGCCGCTGGGCGAGGTGCTGGCGACCGCCCTGCCGGTGCCGTTGCGCCGCGGCGAACCGCTGCCCGACACCCATGCCTGGGCCTGGCGCCTGACCGAGGCCGGCGCCAGCCACCGCGCCCGCGCCGGCACCCGCCCGCACCGCTTCGCCGCGCTGCTGGCGGACGGCGCCATGGACGAGGACCGGCTGGACCAGGCGATGGACGACTGGCGCAGCGCCGCGCGCGCGCTGGCCAAGCGCGGCCACGCCGAGCGCATCGCGGTGCCGGCCAGCGCTGCGGCGCCGCAGCCACAACCCGGTCCGATCCCCAATGCCGAACAGCAGGCCGCCATCGACGCGGTGGTCGCCGCCGCCGGGTTTGCCCCGTTCCTGCTCGACGGTGTGACCGGCAGCGGCAAGACCGAGGTCTACCTGCAGGCGATCGCCGCCTGTCTGGCGCGCGGGCGCCAGGCGCTGGTGCTGGTGCCGGAGATCGGCCTGACCCCGCAGACCCTGGCCCGCTTCCGTGCCCGCCTGGGGGTGCCGGTGAACGCGCTGCATTCCGGGCTCAACGACAACGAACGCGCCCGGGTCTGGGCCGCCGCCTGGCGCGGCGAGGCGCGGGTGGTGGTCGGCACCCGCTCGGCGATATTCGTGCCGCTGCCGCGGGCAGGATTGATCGTGGTCGACGAGGAACACGACGGCAGCTACAAGCAGCAGGACGGCATCCGCTACCACGCCCGCGATTTCGCTTTGGTGCGCGGCAAGGCGCTGGACGTGCCGGTGCTGCTGGGCAGCGCCACGCCGTCGCTGGAGAGCCTGCACAACGCCACCGGCGGCCGCTACGCACACCTGCGCCTGACCCGCCGCGCCGGCGACGCCAGACCGCCGACGGTGCGCGTGCTCGACGTGCGCAAGCGCCCGCTGCAGGACGGGCTGTCGCCCGAGGTGCTGGCCGGGATCGGCACGGCACTGGCCGACGGCGGCCAGGTGCTGGTGTTCAAGAACCGCCGCGGCTATGCGCCGGTGCTGCTGTGCCACGACTGCGGCTGGACCGCGCCGTGCCAGCGCTGCAGCACCCCGCTGCACGCCACACCGATGACCGTGCACGCCGGCGGCCGGCGCCTGCAATGCCACCACTGCGGCGCGCGCCAGCCGGCGCCGCTGGCCTGCCCGGACTGCGGCAGCCTGGCCCTGCAGCCGCAGGGCATCGGCACCGAACGCCTGGAGGAGCGCCTGGTGCAGGCGTTCCCGGACGTGCCGGTGCTGCGCATTGACCGCAGCACCACCCAGCGCCGCGATGCGCTGGAGACGCAGTTGGCCACGCTCGGCACTGCGCCCGGCATCCTGGTCGGCACCCAGATCCTGGCCAAGGGCCACGACCTGCCGCAATTGAGCCGGGTGGTGGTGGTGGGCATCGACGAAGGCCTGTTCTCGGCCGATTTCCGCGCCAGCGAGAAGCTTGCGCAGCAGCTGATCCAGGTCGCCGGGCGCGCCGGCCGCGCCGCGCGCCCGGGCGAGGTCTGGCTGCAGACCCACCACCCCGCGCATCCGCTGCTGCAGACCCTGGTGCACGGCGGCTACCACGCCTTCGCCGCCGCGGAACTGGAGCAACGCGAGGCCGCCGGCTTCCCGCCGTTCGCGCACCTGGCGCTGCTGCGCGCCGAGGCCAAGCAGGTCGAGCACGCCAACGCCTTCCTCGCCGCGGTGCGCGCGCTGCTGCCGGTGCAGGACGAGGTGCAGCGCTTCGGCCCGATGCCGGCGCCGATGCCGCGCCGCGCGGGTTTCCAGCGCACCCAGTTGCTGCTGTCGGCCAACACGCGGCGCGCGCTGCACGCGTTGCTGGACGCGGCGGTGCCCGCGATCCACGCGCTGCCGCAGGCACGGCGGGTGCGCTGGTCGCTGGATGTGGATCCGCAGGATCTGTACTGACACGGCGAGTGGTGGCAGCTCGGCAGAACCGACGCGCTGTCCAATGCCGTAGAAGCGGCTTCAGCCGCGATGAGGCGTTACCGGGAGTGCTTCGTCGCGGTTGAAGCCGCTGTCACGAGGCATGAGGCAATGGCGCGTATCGCGACACCACCCGTATTCCCCCCGGAGCCGCTCTAGAGGAACAGCGCATCCGCTTGACGCGTAGCGAGGCAGGCGGGCAACGCGCCAGCGGCCGTGACACCTCGTGCGTTGCTCAGCCCGCCAGACCCAAGGCGTCGATCACCTGCGCGCGCAGCGCAGCGCTGTCGCCGGCCTCCACGCAGCGCCACGCGCCAGCGTCCGCGGACAGGCCGCAGGCGGCGGTGGCGATCACCGGTTTGCCCAGCGCCATGGCCAGCAACAGGCCGCGCGGCTGTTGCTCGATCCATGCCGGCAGCAGCACCAGGCAAGCAGCGTGCACGCCTTCGGCCATCGACGCGACCCGCTGCACCGCGATGCCGCTCCAGAAGTCCGGCGTCTCCTGCGCACCGGGCGGCAGCAGCAACACCAGCGGCAAATCACGCACCGCCTCACGCAGTTCGTAGGCGCCCTTGCGCGCCAGCGCCGAGGCCGCCAGCAGTACCCGCGGCGCGGCGTCCGCCGTGATGGCCGCATGTTCCGCCGCGACCGTCGGGAGCGCCGGCCGTTGCCATGCCAGCGCGAGGCCGCGGCTGCCGGCCAGCGCCAGCAGTTCGCGGTGCGGCGTGATCCAGCGCCGCGCCTGCGCCAGTGCCGCACGCTCGGCGGCGACCAGCGCCGGATCGGCGCGGAAATCGCGCAGGGTGGAACTGTGCGGATGCCGCTGCGCGGCCACGTCCAGGCGCGCCTGCAGCAGATGCATCGGCAAGGCGGTCATGCACACGTCCCAGCGCCGGCCCTGCAACTCGCCGGCCAGCCACAGCTCCGGCAACAGGCTCTGCGGCACCACCAGGTCGACATCGCGCGCGCCCAGGCGCCGCCGCAGCGCCTGCAGGCGGATGCGCTGCGCGCGCTGGCGCGCCTGCGGCAACGGCATGCCGCGCCACAACCACCAGCGCCGCAGCAGCGCCGCGCGCAAGGCCGCGACGCTGGTCCGCGGCAGCGCCAGCACGCGGTCGCCGGGTTGCTGCCGGCGTCGGCGGTCTTCGGCGAATTCCGGCCAGTCCTCATCGACCAGCCAGGTGCGGTGCAGCCCATCGGGCACCGCTGGCACATGGCGATGGCAGGCACTGCGGCCGCAGCGGGTGCAGTCGTTGGCGGCGTCGACACCGGCCGGCGCGGTGGGTCGCTGCAGCGGCGGCAACGGCAACGCCGCCGGCGCCACGGCACCGCCACGGATGCGCACGTGCAGCGCTTCGCCGTCCAGCCACACCTCCAGCCGCCACGGCGCGGCGGCACGCAGGCGCAGGTCCACGTAGTTCCAGAACACCACCGCGTCGCGGTCGCGCTCGGCCAGGGAGCCGGCAATCACCTGGGTGTGGCGGTGCCGCTCGACGATCTCCAGGCCTTGCCGCAGCGCCGCGTCGTAGATCGCATTGGACACCTGGCACAGGCCACCGCCGATCGACGGCACCAGGCAGCCCTCGCGCAGTTCGCGGCCGGCGACGAAGCCGCGGCGGCGGGTGGCGCGGCCGAGCTGGCGCCAGAAACCGAAGGTCGCCCCGGCCGGCACCTCCACGCCGTGCAGCGCACGCGCGGCCAGGCGCAGGTTGTGGATCTTGCCGGCCACCAGCTGCGGTGCGGTCTCCTCGCTGTCGGGCCACAGCGCGGTGACGGATTCGGCACAGGTGCCGTCGGCGATCGCCAGGCCGGCGTCGCGCCGATGCCGACGCGGTCCGCCGCGCAGATCGTGCAGCGCGCGGCGCAGTTGCAGCGCCCGCGTCTTGGCCCAGAACAGCAGGCTGCGCCAGCGCGAGGGCAGCGGCGCCGGTGGTGGCGCCGACGCGCGCGCCTTCACTGTCGCTGGCATGAGCGTGCGTCCTCCCTGTCGCTGACCGCGCTTGGCATCGCGCTACTATACGGACATGCAGGTCCGGCCCTCGACGAGCGCGCAGCGCCTTTTCGGCAGCGCGCGTTCCGGCGGATCGGTGCGCGCGCGACTGCGAGGCGACCGCCGCGCCGATACCGGACGCTCTCCTCTTTCTCCCGCTCCTGGAGTCCTGCATGAACGACACACCCGTGCCGCACCTGATCGTGGTCGGCGGTGGCTTCGCCGGCTTGTGGGCCACCCGCGCCCTGGCCAGGACGCCGCTGCGCATCACCCTGATCGACCGCCGCAACCATCACCTGTTCCAGCCGCTGCTGTACCAGGTCGCCACCGCCGGCTTGTCGGCGCCGGACATCGCCGCGCCGCTGCGGCAGATCCTGCGCCACCAGGACAACGTCGAAGTACGCCTGGGCGAAGTCGTCGACATCGACAAGCAGGCGCGACAAGTGCGCCTGGCCGATGGCCAGGCGCTGGACTACGACTACCTGCTGGTCGCCACCGGCGCCACCCACGCCTATTTCGGCCACGACGACTGGGCCGCGCACGCACCTGGCCTGAAGACCCTGGACGACGCGCTGCAACTGCGCCGGCACCTGCTGCTGGCGTTCGAACGTGCCGAAGCGGAAACCGACCCCGCGGCGCGCGCGGCCTGGCTCAGCTTCGCCATCGTCGGCGGCGGCCCCACCGGGGTCGAGCTGGCGGGCACCCTGGCGGAGATCGCGCGGCACACGCTGAAGCACGAGTTCCGCCGCATCGACCCGGCCGAGGCGCGCGTGCGGCTGATCGAGGCCGGGCCGCGCGTGCTGTCCTCGTTCCCCGAACACCTTTCGGCCAAGGCGCAGCAGCAGTTGGAAAAGCTCGGCGTGGAAGTACTGACCGGGGTGCCGGTCGCCGACATCGACGCCCATGGTTATCGCCTTGGCGACGCCTTCGTGCCGGCGCGGACCGTGGTCTGGGCCGCCGGCGTGGCCGCCTCGCCGCTGGCGAAGACCCTGCAGGCGCCGCTGGACCGCAGCGGCCGCGTGCAGGTGCAGCCGGACCTGAGCGTGCCCGGCCATCCGGAGCTGTTCGTGGCCGGCGACCTGGCCGCGCTGCAGCAGGCCGACGGCCGCCCGGTTCCCGGGGTGGCACCGGCCGCCAAGCAGATGGGCCGGCACGTCGCAGATACCCTGCGCCGGCGGCTGCGCGGCGACACCGCCAGCGTGCCGTTCCGCTATGCCGACTACGGCAACCTGGCCACCATCGGGCGCATGGCCGCGATCGTGCACCTGGGCCGGCTGCAGCTCTCCGGGGTGCTGGCCTGGTGGTTCTGGCTGGCCGCGCACGTGTTCTTCCTGATCGGCTTCCGCAACCGCGTGGTGGTGCTGCTCAACTGGGCCTGGGCGTACTGGAGCTACCAGCGCGCCGCGCGCATCATCCTCGGCGACCCGCCCGCGGCGGAGGACACGCGGGCGCAGCCCGCACCGCCCGTGGACAGGTGACACTGCAAGGCCGGGCTGCGATCCTAGCCGGCCTTTTTGCTGCAGCGCAGTGCCGTTTTGGCCACCTTCCTGTTCCTGCTCGACCTGCTGGGCACCTTCGTGTTCGCGATCAGCGGCGCCACCGTCGGCGTGCGCCATCGCCTGGACCTGTTCGGGGTGCTGGTGCTGTCGTGCGCGGCCGCGGTCTCCGGCGGCATCGCCCGCGACGTGCTGATCGGCGCCACCCCGCCGGCGGCGCTGGCCGACGTGCGCTATCTCGGCGTCGCCTGCCTGGCCGGGCTGCTGGCTTTCTACAGCCACCACACGGTCGAGCGCCTGCGCAATCCGGTGCAGATCTTCGACGCGATGGGCCTGGCGCTGTTCGCGGTCTACGGCACCAGCAAGGCGTTGGCGTTCGGCCTGGGCCCGCTCAGCGCGCCGCTGCTGGGCATGCTCAGCGGCATCGGCGGCGGCATCGTCCGCGACCTGCTGGTGGCGCGCACGCCGGTGGTGCTGCAGGCCGAGCTGTACGCGGTGGCGGCGCTGCTCGGCGGCGGCGTGGTGGCCGCGGCGCAGGTGCTGCACCTGCCGCAGCCCTGGGGCCTGGGGGTGGGTGCGGTGCTGTGCTTCGGCCTGCGCTTCATGGCGATCCGCTACGGCTGGCACCTGCCGGTGGCGCGTCCGCCGGAGTCGTGATCCAGCGGCGTGCGGACGGACTTCCGCAGCCGGCAATCGCCAATCCGCGGGCAGCCCAGGACAAGAAAAAAGGCCCGGCAATGCCGGGCCTTTTCGCACGTTGCAATCGCTCGCCGCAGGCGACTCAGGCCACGAACAGCGCCTTCATCTTCTTCAGCGCGTTCGCCTCGATCTGGCGGATGCGCTCGGCCGACACGCCGTACTCGTCGGCCAGTTCCTGCAGGGTGATCTTGCTGTCGGCATCCAGCCAGCGGCGCTTGATGATGTCGCGCGAACGCGCATCCAGTTCCGCCAGGCCTTCGCGCAGCAGCTGCAGCTGGTTGTCCTCGCTGTCGGCGCGTTCGTAGGCCTGCGAGGGATCTTCCTCGTTGGCCATCAGATACGCGGCCGGCGACGGCGGCGCGTGGTCGTCGTCCTCGTCGGACGGCGCGTCGAAGCCGATGTCGCGACCGGACAGGCGCGACTCCATCTCCATCACCTCGCGCTCGGACACGTTGAGGTCCTTGGCCACGGCGGTGACCTCGGCCGCGTTCATCCAGCCCAGGCGGGTCTTGGACTTGCGCAGGTTGAAGAACAGCTTGCGCTGCGCCTTGGTCGTGGCGACCTTGACGATGCGCCAGTTCTTCAGGATGTACTCGTGCATTTCGGCACGGATCCAGTGCACCGCGAAGCTGACCAGGCGCACGCCCATGTCGGGGTCGAAGCGCTTGACCGCCTTCATCAGGCCGATGTTGCCTTCCTGGACCAGGTCGCCCAGCGGCAGGCCGTAGCCGTTGTAGCCGCGGGCCACGTGCACCACGAAGCGCAGGTGGGAATGGACCAGTTCGCGGGCCGCGTCCAGGTCTTCCTGGTCGCGATACCGCACCGCCAGTGCACGTTCCTCGTCGGACGTCAGCACCGGGATCTGATGCACGGCGCCGATATAGGCATCCAGCGAACCGAGCGGACTGGGGATCGGGAGGTTGTTGGCAACCAATGCGTTGGAAGTAAGCGTCTGGCTCATAGGGCTCATCTTAGCAGTCTACTAATTGGACTGCTGGGTACAGTAAAAAGTTCCTGTGTTCTGTTTATGCAACATATGAATCAGGAATGACACTGCATCACAAGCCACTGAAACAATCGGGACGCATCGTCATCCCGTTCTCTGACCGCAAAAGTAGCAGCCGGTTCGCGAAAATGGCGTCCACGTCAGGCGACAGCGTCGCCCTGTCCAACCGCGGTTCAGGCGCCCCCCAGCACCGCTTCCAGCTCTGCGCGCGGCGGCAGACTCCAGTCGATGGGGGCGGCGCCGCGGCGCTTCAAGTACTCATTGGCCGCGGAGAAATGCTTGCAGCCGAGGAAGCCGCGGTGCGCCGACAGCGGCGAGGGGTGCGGCGCCTTCAGCACGCGGTGGCGGCGGGTGTCGATGACCTTGCCCTTGGCCTGGGCGTAACTGCCCCAGAGCAGGAACACCAGGCCCTCGCGCTCGCGGTTGAGGGTCTCCACGACGTGGTCGGTGAAGCCCTCCCAGCCCTTGCCCTGGTGCGCGCCGGCGCGGCCCTCCTCCACCGTCAGCACCGCGTTGAGCAGCAGCACGCCGCGCTGCGCCCACGGCAGCAGGCAGCCGTGGTCCGGCCGGCGGATGCCCAGGTCGTCCTCGATCTCCTTGTAGATGTTCAGCAGCGACGGCGGCACCGGCACCCCCGGCAGCACCGAGAAGCACAGCCCGTGCGCCTGGCCGAAGCCGTGGTACGGGTCCTGGCCGAGGATCACCACCTCCACCTTTTCGAACGGGGTAGCGTCGAAGGCGGCGAAGATCTGCCGCCCCGGCGGGAACACCCGCGCGCCGGCGGCCTTGCGCTGGCGCAGGAAGGTAGCCAGTTCGCGCATCTCCGGGCGCAGCAGCCAGTCGCCGACCTGCGCCTTCCACGACGGCTCCAGCTGGATCCGGCTTTCGTCTTCGTTGTTGCTCATCGCTTCCAGGCTCGGGACATCACATCGGTCAGAAGGTCACCGCAATCTCGTCGAGCCGGGCCAGGCGCAACTGGAATAGCACCTTGGTGACCAGCAGGCGCTCTTCGATCGGTTTCTGCACCAGGTCGTTGGCGCCGGCGCGCAGCAGCTCGGACTGGGTATGCGGGTTGCTGTCGCCGGTCATCACCAGCACCGGCATGCGCCGCTTGCCGTAGGCGAAGTCGACGCGGATGCGCTGGACCACGTCGCGGCCGTTGAGCTCGCCTTTCAAGGTGACGTCGGTCAGTACCAGGTCGATGCGGCGGGTGGTGCGGCCCAGCGACTCGGCGGTCAGCAGGGCGAACGCGTCCTCGGCGCTGAGCACATGCACCACGTGCAGTTGCTGGCGCTCGAGCATGCGCTTGGTGGCTTCGGCCACCACCCGGCTGTCCTCGACGTAGAGCACGGTGGCGCCGGCCACCGGCTGCGGCTGCACGTAGCCGCGAATGAAGGTGGCCAGCGCCTCGTGGCCGAGCGCCTTGTCGAAATAGTCGGTGACGTACTCGGTGAAGCGGCGCTCGACCAAGTGCTGCTGGGCGTCGCCGGAGACCACGATCACCGGCACGTAGGCCTGGCCGGCGGCCTCGCGCACGCTGCGGGCCAGGGTCAGGCCGTCGCCGTCGGGCAGCCCCAGCGAGGTGGTGACCAGATCGACCGGACCGGCCTCCAGCGCGGCGCGCGCCTCGGCGATGCTGGCGCAGCCGACCACGGTCACGTCGGGCAGTTCGCGATGCAGCACGTCGGCGATCAGCTTGCGCACCAGCTTCGAGCCATCGACCACCATCACCCGGGGGGCGGCGCTGATCAGATGCTTGAGCTCGTGCCCGGCCATGTGCGCCTCAGGTGTCGGTGGGCCGCGTCTGGCGCAGGAAGTGGCCGGTCACCAGCCAGGCGCCGAGCCAGCCCAGCAGCAGAGTGCCGAGCAGCACGAAGCCGGCGTGCAGCGCGTCCAGCCCGTGCAGCACGAAGTGGCTGCCGTAGCTGTCGGCCAGCGCCGCCAGCGGCTGGCCCAGGGCCATGCCGGAGGCGGCGAGCAGGCCCAGCGCCAGCACCCCGGCGCCGAAACCGTACCAGGCGCCCAGGTACAGGAACGGGCGGCGGATGAAGCCGTCGCTGGCGCCGAGCAACTGCAGCACGCCGATCTCCTCGCGCCGCGACTGGATGTCCAGGCGCACGGTGTTGCCGACCACCAATACGGCGCCGGCGCCGAGCAGCAGCGACAGCACCTGCACCAGACGTTCGCCGAAATGCAGCCAGCCGTCCAGGCGCTTGCGCCACAGCGCGTCGTGCTGGACCAGGTCGGCCTGCGGCAGCGCGGTCAGCGCGGTCGCCAGCGGGGTGTCGTCGGCCGCGGCCGGGGTGACGATCAGCAGCGTCGGCAGCGGGTTGTCCTGCAGCGCATCCAGCGCTTCGCCGAGGCCGGCGCTGTCGCGCAGCTCGGCCATGCCTTCGGCGGGCGTGCGCAGCTTTACTGCGGCCACGTCGGCGCGGCCGCGCAGGGTCTGCGCCAGCGCCTGCGCCGCGGCG
This sequence comes from Xanthomonas sp. LMG 12462, assembly GCF_009192885.1. NCBI lineage: Bacteria > Pseudomonadati > Pseudomonadota > Gammaproteobacteria > Lysobacterales > Lysobacteraceae > Xanthomonas > Xanthomonas sp. LMG 12462. The sequence goes on from NZ_NMPP01000081.1 coordinate 16,995, forward strand.
GCGTCGACGTCGGTCTTCAGGAACACGTTGATGTCGCGCGACTGCTGCACGCTGCCGGCGAACTGCTTGAGGTTGTCCAGGGCGATCGACAGGCCCAGCGGCAGGGTCAGCGCCAGCGCCATCACCGCCATGGTCAGCAGCGTGGCCCACGGCTTGCGCATGGCGCGGCCGAGGCTGTAGACGATGCTGTGCAGGTGGTGGTCCCACCACACGCCCAGCCGCGAGGGCGCCGCGGCGCCGGCGTTGCGTGCGCTCATTCGGCCAGGTCCTGCGGCGAGATGTCGTCGACCAGGCGGCCGTGGTCCAGGATCAGCACGCGCTTGCGCATCTGCTTGAGCAGGGCCAGGTCGTGGCTGACCACCAGCACGCTGGTGCCGCGCGCCGGCAGTTCGGCGAACAGCTGCATGATCTCCGCGGCCAGGGTCGGGTCGAGATTGCCGGTCGGTTCGTCGGCGACCAGCAGCCGCGGTTCGCCGACCATCGCCCGGGCGATGCCGACGCGCTGCTGCTCGCCGGCCGACAGCTGCGAAGGCAGCGCCTTCTCGCGGTGGCCCAGGCCCATGCGCTCGAGCACCGAGCGCACGCGCTTGCCGATCTCGGCGCGACGGGTGCCGCGCAGGATCAGTGGCAGCGCGACGTTCTCGGCGATGCTGCGGTCGGTGAGCAAGCGGTGGTCCTGATAGACCGCACCGACCTCGCGCCGATGCAGGGGCACGCGGCGGCCGCGCACCTTCAGCAGGTTGCGCTCACCGAACAGCACCGCGCCGCGCGAGGGCCGCTCGCTCAGGTGGATCAGCTTGAGCAAGGTGCTCTTGCCGGCACCGGAATGGCCGGTGACGAACAGCATCTCGCCCTCCTCGACCTCGAAGCTGACGTCCACCAGCGCCGCGTGGCCGCCGGCGTACTGTTTGCTGACATTGTCGAACCGCAGAACGCTCATCCGGCGATTATGCCGGAGCGGCTGGGGTGTTCGTCCACCGCGCGCGTCGCACGCGGCGGACGGCCGGTCCGGCTCAGGAGCTGGACACCAGCGAGCGCAGCTTGCGCCCCAGGCGGGTCAGGAACGAATCGTTCTTCGCCGCCGCACCACGCTCGGCCTGGCGCGCGGCCTTGACCGGGGTGGCCACGACCTGCACCGGCTTGGCCGGGGCCGCGGTCGCCGGAGCGGCGCTGCCGTTGCCGGCCTGTGCGCCCTCGGCACCTTCCAGCGGACGCCCGCCGCGACGGCGACGGCGCTTGCGCGGCGGACGCTCGCCTTCGACCGCGGGCGCTGCGCCCTCGGCCGGCGCAGCACGCGGCGGCTTGGGCGCGGGTGCCGGCGCGGCGGCAACCGGCGCAGTGCCGTCGGCCGCAGCGGCCGTGGCATCGGCCGGACGCGGCGTGCGCGGACGCCGCGGCTTGCCGTCGGCGCTGCGCGACTCGCCACGGCCGCCCGGGCCGCTGCGGCCGCCGCCGGGCTTCCCGCGCCCGCCGCCACGACGCTGCTCGTCGGCCTCGCGCTGGGCGCGGGCCTCGCGGAAGATCTCGCCGATGCTCTCCTCGCCATCGGCCTCGGCGGCCTCGCCCTCCACCGGCGCGCGCGGGGTGCGCGGCAGCGCCACCAGCAGCTCGGCGGTGACCGGCTCGACCGGGATCTTCTGCTCGATGTAGGCCTCGATGTCCGGCAGGCTCATCGCGTAGCGCTCGCAGGCGAAGCTGATCGCGTCGCCCTCCTCGCCCAGCCGCGCGGTGCGGCCGATGCGGTGCACGTAGTCCTCGGCGTCGAACGGCAGGTCGTAGTTGTAGACGTACTTGACCCCGTCGATGTGCAGGCCGCGCGCGGCCACGTCGGTGGCCACCAGGATCTCCAGCTGACCCTTCTGGAAGCGGTTGAGCAGGGTCTCGCGCTTCTTCTGCGGCACGTCGCCGGACAGCACGCCGACCCGGTAGCCGTTGCGCTCCAGCGCCCGCGCCACGCGCTCGACGAACGCCTTGGTGTTGACGAACACCATGGTGCGCGCGCCCTCGCTGCGCGACAGCAGACCCAGCAGCAGGGTCAGCTTCTCCTCGTCGGAGGGGAAGTAGATGCGCTGGCGCACGCGCGCGGCGGTGATGCTCTCGGTCTCGACCACGAGCTTTTCCGGCTCGTTCATGTGCTCGTAGGCCAGCTCCAGCACGCGGTGACTGAGGGTGGCCGAGAACAGCAGGGTCTGGCGGGTACCGCGCTCGGGCATGCGCCGCAGCAGGAAGCGGATGTCCTTGATGAAGCCCAGGTCGAACATGCGGTCGGCTTCGTCGAGCACGCAGATCTCGCAGGCGTGCAGCGACACCACCTTGTGCTGCTTGACGTAGTCGATCAGGCGGCCGGGGGTGGCGATGATCACGTCCACGCCCTGCTGCAGCAGTTCGCGCTGCTTGTCGTAGTCCACGCCGCCGTAGACCAGGGCGAAGCGCAGGCCCAGTTCGGAGCCGAACTTGACCGCGTCCTTGTGGATCTGGATCGCCAGTTCGCGGGTCGGGGCCAGGATCAGCGCGCGCGGATCCTCCGGCTTGCGGTCGGCCAGCGCCGGGCGGCTGAGCAGGCGGTTCATCACCGCCACCAGGAACGCCAGGGTCTTGCCGGTACCGGTCTGGGCCTGGCCGGCCACGTCGCGGCCGGGAAGGGCCACCGGCAGGGTCAGCGCCTGGATCGGGGTGCAGCGGGTGAAGCCGGCGCTTTCGAGGCCTGCGAGCAGCGCGGGCTGCAGTTCGAACGCGGAAAAAGTCACATCGGTCAGCGGTTTGTCGCTCATCATTCCATCTTCGTGAGGCCACCCCGCCCGAAGCGTAAGGTCGCGGCTTGCATCGGTCCCGGCAGCGTCGCACACTGGCGTCTTCCATGCCGGGTCGCGCGACAGGGGGAATCCCTTGAGATCGCCGCGCAATGCCCCAGTTTACCGCAATGCGGCGGCCACCCGGTCCGGCCAGTCGCATTGGCCCAGGAGAACCCCCAAAGTGAGCGACAAGGTCCTTTACGTCGGCGACGCCGATTTCGATGCCACGGTGCTGCAGTCCGACGAGCCGGTCCTGGTGGACTTCTGGGCCGAGTGGTGCGGCCCGTGCAAGATGATCGCGCCGGTGCTGGACGACCTCGCCGATGCCTACGACGGCCGCCTCAAGGTCGCCAAGGTCAACGTGGACGAGAACCGCGCCACCGCGATCAAGTACCACGTGCGCTCGATCCCGATGCTGCTGCTGTTCAAGAACGGCCAGATCCAGGCCACCCAGATCGGCGCCGTCGGCAAGGGCCAGCTGACCCAGATGATCGACAAGACCCTGGGCGGCAGCGCCGCCTGACGCCCGCTGCCGGCGTCCGCTCCGCAACCGGGGCGGCGCCGCCGCAGCCCGGCCGGCGCAGCATCGCCGGCGGCTGAATCGCCCACGAACGCCTGCTTGCCGTGCCTGCGTGGCGGTGATAGTGTCGATACATCCGGTGGCATTCGCACACCGCACCCCCTCTGGAAGATTCTCTCCCAGACCTCCTCCCAACCCCGTATGCCCCCACGCTGGGCGCTCGCACTCTTAGCGAGGAACACCACTTGTCCGATCACACCATGTCCGAACCCGGGAGCGCCGACGCCCCCGCCGAGAAGCGCGTGCGCAAGCCGCGCGTCAGCAAGGCCGCGAGCGGCGCGGAAGGCGTCGCCGAGCACGGCGCACCGGCACAGCCGACCCTGCAGCTGAATCCCGCGCCCGCGCCTGCGCCCGTCCAGACCGAGGCGCCGCGCGCCGCGGCCACGGAGTCGGCCCCGGCCCCGGCCGCGAGCGGCGGCCAGAGCCACGGCGGCGGCGACGCACCGGCCCAGCAGGGCGGCGGCCAGGCGTCCGAAGGCGGCGAGCCGCGCGAAGGCCGTGAGCCGCGCGACGGCGGCAACAACAACCGCTTCAACAATCAGAACCAGAACAACCAGAACAACCAGCAGGGCAACCGCCGCGATCGCTTCCGCAATCGCCGCGACCGCGACCGCAACCAGCGCGGCGGCGACCGCTTCCAGGACAACGGCCTGCCCAGCGACAACGGCGGCAACGAGCCGTTCGTGCCGCGCCCGCACGCCAGCGTGCCGGAAGGCTTCCCGATCTACTCGCTGAGCGACCTGAAGAAGATGCCGGCGCAGAAGCTGCTGGACATCGCCGAGCAGCTCAACATCCAGGACGGCGTGGCCCGCGCGCGCAAGCAGGACGTGATCTTCGCCCTGCTGAAGGTGCTGACCCGCCACGGCGAAGGTGTCGCCGCCGACGGCGTGCTGGAAATCCTGCCGGACGGCTTCGGCTTCCTGCGCGCGGCCGAGGCCAGCTACCTGGCCGGCCCGGACGACACCTACATCTCGCCCAGCCAGATCCGCCGCTTCAACCTGCGCACCGGCGACCACCTGTCCGGCCGCATCCGCTTCCCGAAGGACGGCGAGCGCTACTTCGCGCTGTCGATCGTCGACACCATCAACGGCGAGCCGCTGGAAGCGAGCAAGAACAAGGTCCTGTTCGAGAACCTGACCGCGCTGTTCCCGCGCAAGCGCTTCACCCTGGAGCGCGGCAACGGTTCCTCGGAAGACATCTCCGGCCGCATCCTCGATCTGATGGCGCCGCAGGGCAAGGGTCAGCGCGCGCTGATCGTGTCCCCGCCCAAGGCCGGCAAGACCATGCTGATGCAGCAGGTGGCCACGGCGATCACCACCAACCACCCGGACGTGCACCTGATCGTGCTGCTGATCGACGAGCGCCCGGAAGAAGTGACGGAAATGCAGCGCACCGTGCGCGGCGAGGTCATTTCCTCGACCTTCGACGAGCCGGCCGCGCGCCACGTGCAGGTCGCCGAAATGGTGATCGAGCGCGCCAAGCGCCTGGTCGAGCACAAGAAGGACGTGGTGATCCTGCTCGACTCGATCACCCGCCTGGCCCGCGCCTACAACAACGTGGTGCCGTCCTCCGGCAAGGTGCTCAGCGGCGGCGTCGACGCCAACGCCCTGCACCGCCCGAAGCGCTTCTTCGGCGCGGCGCGCAACGTCGAGGAAGGCGGCTCGCTGACCATCATCGCCACCGCGCTGGTGGAGACCGGCAGCAAGATGGACGAGGTGATCTACGAAGAGTTCAAGGGCACCGGCAACAGCGAAGTGCACCTGAACCGCCGTATCGCCGAGAAGCGCGTGTACCCGGCCATCGACATCAACCGCTCCGGCACCCGCCGCGAGGACCTGCTGATCGAGCCGGAACTGCTGCAGAAGATCTGGATCCTGCGCAAGCTGCTGCATCCGATGGACGAGATCGCGGCGATGGAATTCCTGCTGGACAAGATGAAGAACACCAAGTCCAACGACGAGTTCTTCGGTTCGATGAAGCGCTGAGTCCAGCGCCGGTTCGACCGCAACGCCCCGCTTCGGCGGGGCGTTCGCGTTTGTGGCGGCGGCACTGTGTTGCCCAGTGTCTTGCTGGCGTCGGGTCCGACGGTCTTTCGACGTGGGCGCGGGTGAGATGGGCGGCATTCGCCCCGCCGCGTCCGTCGCCATGCCCGCCACCGCCAACACCGCCGTCAGCAAGGTCGCCCCGGTCACTCTCGGTTTCTGGGTGATGAAGATCTGCGCCACCACCCTGGGCGAGACCGGCGGCGATCTGCTGTCGATGACCCTGGATGTCGGCTATGCGCTGAGCAGCGTGCTGCTGCTCGCGGTCTTCCTGGTCTCGCTGTGGGCGCAACTGCACGCTCGCAACTTCCAGCCATGGCGCTACTGGTGGGTGATCCTGACCACCAGCACCGCCGGCACCACGCTGTCGGACTACATGGACCGCAGCCTGGGCCTGGGCTACGCGCAGGGCGCGCTGCTGCTGGTGAGCCTGCTGGTCGCGGTGCTGGCGACGTGGTGGCTGTGCGAACGCAGCCTGTCGGTCGCGCGGATCGGCAGTGGCCGCGCCGAGGTCTTCTACTGGCTGGCGATCCTGGTCTCCAACACGCTGGGCACCGCGCTGGGCGATTACCTGGCCGACAGTTCGGGATTGGGCTTCGCCGGCGGCGCGCTGCTGATCGCGGCGCTGCTGGCGGCAATCGCCCCGGCCTACGCGTTCACCCGGGTCTCGCGCACGGCGCTGTTCTGGGCGGCGTTCGTGCTGACTCGCCCGTTCGGCGCGACTCTCGGCGATCTGCTCAGCAAGCCGGCCGGCAAGGGTGGCCTGGACCTGGGTACGGTCGGTGCGTCGCTGCTGCTGGCCGGACTGTTGCTGGCGGTGCTGGTCGTCTCGACGCGACGCCGCGACGACGACCGCCGCGCGGCGCGCTAACGTCGGCGGGTGGTCTACGCGGGGCAGCCCGGCCTGTAAGACCGGGCGAACACGGTCGCCGATCAACCGCCCTGCAGCGGCGTCAGCAGGCGCGGGCCGGCGCCGTCGGCCATGTACACGCCGCCAGCCGGCAACAGGTCCGGCGAGAAGCCGGTCGCATCGTCGCTGGTGATCCAGGGCGCGCGCTGGCGCGGGCCGGGCACATAGCTGGTCCAGCGGCCATAGGACGACGGTGCGCCCTGGGGAATATCGTCGCGCAGCGCGTAGTCGACCGGCACGCGCACGGTCCAGTAAGGCGCCTCCACGTCCTTGCCTTCGCTCGGCGGGCGGAAGGTCCACTTGCGCGCCGCACCCAGCGCGCTCTTGCCCAGCACCTCGCGCAGTTGCTGCATCTGCCGCTCGGACGCCACCACGCGCAGGTTGACCTGCTCCACCGCGGCGTCGGCGACGCGACCATCGCGGCCCACCTTGAGCACCAGATATGCCGATCCCGCGGCACCGACGCTGTAGGCGGCTTCCGGATAGGCCGGCGGCTTCATCTGGATCGAAGTGACCACGCTGCGGTCGTTGGGATCGTAGTGGCTGAAATCGGCGCCGCGGATCTCGACCTGGTAGTCGTCGCCCTGCAGGCGCTTGGCGACCACGCGCAGGGTCATCGGCGCGCGCGCCGGCACCGGTTTGCCATCGCGCAGGCCCGGCTCGAACTTCCACTGCATCACGGTGCTGCGGACGAAGTCGACCACGCCCTTGGGCAGGCGCTCCTGCCGATCCAGCGCCAGCGCCGACACCGTGCCGCTGGGCTCGATGTCGATGGTGCCGCTCACCAGCATGCTGCTCTCGATCTGCTTGCGCACCGCGCCGGGGCCGACCCCGTCGGCGGCCACGGCGGCGAACGCCAGCAGCAGCGAGAGCACGGCGCTCCAGCGCCACCACGAACGGAGGGATCGACGGTGCATCGCGCATTCCTTTGCCTGAGATGAGGCGCCGATTACAACGCACTGGCGGCCCGCCGGCAACTCAGGCCAGGCGCAGCGCGTCCGGGTACGGCGGCGCGTCCGGATAATCGTCCTCGCGCAGCCGCGCCTGCAGGTCGCGCCACCACTGCGGATCGAACAGTTCGCCGTGCGAATGCCGCACCGCTTCCAGCGAGGCCGCGGGCAGACCCATGAACATCGCGAAGCGCTCCGGGAACACGTCGCGCGGGGCGACGTGGAACCAGGGTTCGGCGGACATCGCCTCTTCCTCATTGCGCGGCTGCGGCCAGTCGCGGAAGTTGCAATCGGTGACCAGGCACAGTTCGTCGTAGTCGTAGAACACCGCCCGGCCCTGCCGCGATACGCCGAAGTTCTTCAGCAGCATGTCGCCGGGGAAGATGTTGTTGCGGGCCATGTCCTTGATCGCCTGCGCGTAGTCCAGCGCGGCCTCGCGCGCGGCCTCGGCGCCCTGCTCGCGCAGGTACAGGTTCAACGGGCGCAGGCGCCGCTGCACGTAGCACAGCTCGACGATCAGGTCGTCGCCGTCCTCGCGCAGGCTGCGCGCGCAGCCTTCCATCAACTCTTTCAGCAGCGCCGGCGCGAAACGCGTGCGTGGGAAGCGCAGAGAGCGGTACGGCTGCGCGTCGAGCAGGCGGCCGACGCGATCGAGGTTGAACACCAGCGCGTACTTCTCCTCCACTTCCTCGCGGCTCATCGTCTTCGGATAGGCGAAACGGTCGCGGATCAGCTTGAACACCAGCGGATAGCTGGGCAGGGTGAACACCGCCATGACCATGCCCGGCGTGCCCTCGGCATGCACCAGCTGTTCGTTGGGATGCGCCTGGAAGTGGCGGAAGAAGGTGCGGAAGCGCTCGGTCTTGCCCTGCTTGGCGCGGCCGAGCATGGTGTACAGCTCGTCGATCGGCTTGTGCGGCAGCAGGCTGCGCAGGAACACCACCGCATCGCCGACGGTGGCCAGGTCGGCCTGGAAATAGCTGCGCGAGATGCCGAACAGTTGCGCCACGTCGTTGCGCTTGGTCAGCACCGCCTCGGCGCGCAGGCCCTGTTCGTCGTTGACCAGGGCGATCACGCACGGCGAGAAACGGTGTTCGCCGAACACGCGGCCGATCAGGTAGGCGCGACGCTCGCGATAGAACACCGTCTCCAGCAGTTCGATGCCGCGTACCGGATTCTCGCCCCAGTGGGCGAGGTCGTCCTGCAGCCGCACCGCGATGGCCGCCGCACAGCGCGTGCGGTGCGCGTACGGCACGTCGAAGCGGTAGTCGCCGAGCACGCGCACGAACGCATCCACCGGCCGCGCCTCGGACACCACGTAGTTGTGCCGCGCCACCGGATGGGTGATGGCGTCGGTGGGTTCGATGTCCAGCGCCACGAACTCGATCTGCGCGTCCACGCCCTGGGTGCGGAAGAAGCGCCGGGTCAGGGTGTTGTAGAAGGTCTTGTACAGTTCCTGGTCGATCAGCGCAGCGATCAGTTCGGCGTAGTGGTCGCGCGCACGGATCCACAGCGCGCGATCGTGCGCCTGGCCGAGCAGTACCGCGCGCAGGCGCAGCATGCACTCGGCGATGCACTGGTCGTACAAGGCGATGCGTTCGATCGCGTCTTCGCGTGCCGCGCTCCAGTCGCGCGCCTCGAAGCGTTGGCGCGCACGCGAAGAGATCTGCGCGAAGCGCGCGTGATAGTCCTCGAACGCCTCGAAGACGATACGGCCGATGACCAGGGCACGGCGTTCGGACGGCAGCGGCAGCGGCGCGGAGGGCATGGCCGCAGTGTACCCAGGTGGCGGCGTCGCGCGGGTGTCGGGCACCTTGCCACGCTCCGCCTCGTGCGCACATCCAGCGACCTGCTTCGCCAGGATCGAGCCGGACACAGGTCGGCCGTAGAAGCGGCTTCAGCCGCGACCGGCCGTACCGGGAACGCCCTGTCGCGGCTGAAGCTGCTCCTACCTGACGCTTCCTGCGCCGGAAACGCAAAGGGCCGCCCCGAGGGGCGGCCCTTGCGTCACATCCAGTTCGGGCGATCAGGCGTTCAACGTCGCCAGGGCGTCGTTGAGGGTCTTGCTCGGCCGCATCGCCTTGCCGATCAGCTCCAGGTTCGGACGGTAATAGCCCTGGATGTCGACCGGCTGGCCCTGCACGCCGTTGAGCTCGGCGACGATGGTCGCTTCCTGCTCGGTCAGCTGCTTGGCCAGCGGCGCGAAGCGCGCCTTCAGCGCGGCGTCCTCGTCCTGTGCGGCCAGCGCCTGCGCCCAGTACATGGCGAGGTAGAAGTGGCTGCCGCGGTTGTCCAGCCCGCCGACCTTGCGCGAAGGCGACTTGTCGTTGTCCAGGAACTGGCCGTTGGCCTGGTCCAGGGTGCGCGCCAGCACGCCGATGGCGGCATTATGGTGGCGCTGGCCCAGGTGCTCCAGCGACGCGGCCAGGGCCAGGAACTCGCCCAGCGAATCCCAGCGCAGGTAGTTCTCTTCGACGAACTGCTGCACGTGCTTGGGCGCCGAACCGCCGGCACCGGTCTCGAACAGGCCGCCACCAGCCATCAGCGGCACGATCGACAGCATCTTGGCGCTGGTGCCCAGCTCCATGATCGGGAACAGGTCGGTGAGGTAGTCGCGCAGCACGTTGCCGGTGACCGAGATGGTGTCCTCGCCCTTGCGGATGCGCTGCAGCGAGAACGCGGTGGCCTCCACCGGCGGCAGGATGCGGATGTCCAGGCCGGTGAGGTCGTGATCCTGCAGGTAGCGCTCCACCTTCTGGATCATCAGCGCATCGTGGGCGCGCTGCGGATCCAGCCAGAACACCGCCGGGGTGGCGCTCAGGCGCGCGCGCTCGACCGCCAGCTTGACCCAGTCCTGGATCGGCGCGTCCTTGGTCTGGCACATGCGCCAGATGTCGCCGGCTTCCACCGCATGCTCCAGCAGCACCGTGCCGCCGGCATCGGTGACGCGCACGGTACCGTCGACCGGAATCTGGAAGGTCTTGTCGTGCGAACCGTATTCCTCGGCCTTCTGCGCCATCAGGCCGACGTTGGGCACGCTGCCCATGGTGGCCGGGTCGAACGCGCCGTGCAGCTTGCAGTCCTCGATCACCGCCTGGTACACGCCGGCGTAGCAGCGGTCCGGGATCACCGCCTTGGTGTCCTGCAGCTTGCCTTCGGCGTTCCACATCTTGCCGGAGTCGCGGATCATCGCCGGCATCGACGCATCGACGATCACGTCGCTGGGCACGTGCAGGTTGGTGATGCCCTTGTCGGAGTTGACCATCGCCAGGCCCGGACGCTGCGCGTACAGCGCCTGCAGGTCGGCCTCGATCGGTGCACGCTGCGCCTCCGGCAGGCTGGCGATGCGCGCGTACAGGTCGCCGATGCCGTTGTTGGCGTCGAAACCCACCTGCTTGAGCGTGGCGGCATGCTTGTCCAGCACGTCGCGGTAGAACGCCTCGACCACCACGCCGAACATGATCGGGTCGGAGACCTTCATCATCGTCGCCTTCAGGTGCAGCGAGAACAGCACGCCCTGCTGCTTGGCATCGGCGATCTGCGCCTGCACGAAGGCGGCCAGCGCACGCTTGCTCATCACCGCCGCGTCGATCAGCTCGCCGGCCTGCACCGCGGTCTTTTCCTTCAGCACGGTCACCGCGCCGTCCTTGCCGACCAGCTCGATCCTGACGCTGCCGGCCTGTTCGATCAGCGCCGAACGCTCGCTGCCGTAGAAATCGCCGGCGTCCATGTGCGCCACGTGCGACTTGGAATCGGCACTCCACGCGCCCATGCGGTGCGGGTGCTTGCGCGCGTAGTTCTTCACCGAGGCCGGCGCGCGGCGATCGGAATTGCCCTCGCGCAGTACCGGATTGACCGCGCTGCCCTTGACCTTGTCGTAGCGCGCCTTTGCTTCTTTCTCTTTCTCGTCCTTCGGCTCGTCCACGTAGTCCGGCAGCGCATAGCCCTGCTGCTGCAGTTCCTTGATCGCGGCCTTGAGCTGCGGCACCGAGGCGCTGATGTTGGGCAGCTTGATGATGTTGGCTTCCGGCGTGGTCGCCAGCTGGCCCAGCTCGGCCAGGTCGTCGGCGATGCGCTGGTCCTCGCGCAGGTATTCGGGGAACTGCGAAATCAGGCGACCGGCCAGCGAGATGTCGCGGGTCTCCACGGCGATGCCGGCGGTGCCGGCGAACGCGGCGACGATCGGCAGCAGCGACTGCGTCGCCAGGTACGGGGCTTCATCGGTGAGCGTGTACAGGATCTTGGGCGTATTCGACATGACGCGACGGATGACCTCTGGCAGGGGGGAAATAGGCAGCACCGACAGTACGGCGGCGTATGTTTTCTTGTAGGTTCGCGATGCCGGCAATTGCCTGACATCGGCCGTCCATTGTCGCGTGTCTGCCGGCTGCGGGCAAAGCGCGGGGTCCGCCGTCCGCCAGCGCGGTTCATGCGCGCTCCATCACTGGGAGGGCGCTTCAATCCGCGGGGTGCCGATGGACGCCGTGCGTGGATCGACACCTGCGGCTCACGCCGCCGGACGAATGTCGGTAGCGGGCGTGAGCAGTGATGCGGCGCCACCCGTCTCTGCCGAATGACAGCACACCATGCGGCCGGGCTCTCTCTCGCGGCGCCCAAGATCATCTCCGCGATGACGCGCCGCCTGTGTAGATCGGATTCGCTCTACAGCTCGACCGCCAACCGGCGTGGCCGCGCTACGCCTTCCTGGGAGTCATCCGCCTAACTGGATAGCCGACCTCAGACGTACCCGAGCCCGCGCCAGTAGTCCAGCGGACGCCTGGCGGGCACGCCCAACGACGCCGCAATCTCGAGAATGCGCGGCACGTCGCGCCGGTAGACCACAAACAGGTGATTGTCTTCGGTGGTCATATCGTCGATTTCCACCACGTCGTAGCCATCGCCTTCGTCCGTCCATTCGGCAAGATGGCGATCCAGCCAGGTGAAGTACTCGGTCTGCGTCCCCACGTTCTTGGGAAAGGCAGGGAATGCGTCGCCCATCATCTGGCAGAGCTCGTGGTGGACATCGATCATCTTGTCGCCGTTGGCGGAGTAACGCTCCATCGCCGCGGTGATCGCGACTGCATACGCCTGTTCCTCGCACTCGGTCCACTCCAGCTCCGGCAGGAAGGCTTCGATGTCCCGAACGATCTCGCTTCGTTCGTCGGGTTCGGTGCTGCCGGAAGAAAGAAGCTCGACGAGTTCCAAGAGGGGTGCGTTCATTGCGCTCACTGACGGCTAAAGGATGATCGACGCCCAGCCCAGGCCGGCCATCCACCCAAGGCGAATCGGCCCGACCGCAACACTGGACACGCAGAAAAAAGCGCGCCGGAGCGCACCACGCGCGGCACTATAGCCGCTGGTGTTTGACATGCAAGTGTCCGTGGAGCGAAACACCCGGCCGCCACCCGGCACGGATGCAAGGCGTGGAGTACCGGGGCGACCGCGCTCAGTACATGCCGTCGAACGCAAAGATCGGCGTGCGCTGGCGCCACGCGCCCGCGGTGAAATCCGGGAATGCGACGGTCTGGAAGCCGCTGGCGATCGACTGTTCGGACAGCGGGGTGATCGCGCTCCAGGTCACGGCGTCGTAGATGTCGATCGGCATCGGTGCCCTCGCCTTCAGTGCTTCGACGAAGGCGTGGATGACGAACCAGTCCATGCCGCCGTGGCCGGCGCCGGCCGCGGTGGCGGCGTAGCGCGTCCACAGCGGGTGCTCGTATTGGTCCTGATAGGGCTTGAAGGCTTCCCATTGGTGCGGCGGGCTGCGGCCTTCGAGGTGGATCGACTGGTTGAGATCCATCCACAGGCCCTTGGTGCCCTGCACGCGGAACCCCATCGAGTAGGGACGCGGCAGCGAGGTGTCGTGCTGCAGCAGGATGGTCTCGCCGTTGCTGCAGGCCAGGGTGGTGGTGACGACGTCGCCCAGCTTGAACGCCACCTTGGTGCTGGGATGGGTGTTGCCGCCGCTCTTGGCCACGGTGTAGTCGTGCAGGCCGCGGGCCTTGCTGGCGAACGCGTTGAGGTGGGTGATGCGGTTGCCGCGGTTGATGCCGGCGTACATCGCGCACGGGCCGATGCCGTGGCTGGGATACAGCTCGCCGTTGCGCTGCACCGAATGCGCGGTGCGCCAGCGCGCTTCGCTCCAGCCCTTGGCACCGAACTCCACGCCGCTGTCGTAGGGCTGGTCCGGGTCGCCGGAGTTGAACTTCACCCCGCGCAGATCGTGCTGGTAACCGGCTTGCAGGTGCACCAGTTCGCCGAACAGGCCCTGCCGCACCATCTGCAGCGCGGCCATCACGTCGCGGCGGTAGCAGACGTTCTCCAGCAGCATGTACGGGGTGCCGGTGGCGAGCTGGGCGTTGAGCACATCCCAGTGGTCCCGCAGGGTGATGCCGGCCACCACCTCGCAACCGACCGCCACGCCGGCCTGCATCGCCGCGATCGCCATCGGCGCATGCCACTCCCAGGGCGTGGCCACGATCACGCCATCCAGGCCCTTGTGCGCCAGTACGCGCTTCCATGCATTGGCGTCGCGGTCCTGGCCGTATGCGGTGGGTGCGGGCTTGCCGGCCTTGGCGACCATGGCCATGGCGCGGCCGAGCATGATCGGCTCGCTGTCGCACAGGGCGACCAGTTCGACGTCGTCGCGGCGCAGCAGTTCGGTCAGCAGCACCTGGCCGCGCATGCCGGTGCCGATCATGGCCAGGCGCAGGGTGCGCTTGCGTGCCCAGGCCGGTGTCTGCGGCAGCAGGCTGCTGGCGGCGATGGCGGCGCCAGCGGCGATGAAGTCGCGTCGTTTCATGTGGTGCGGTCTCCTCTTGGATGCGCGCCGGCGTCGGCCGGCACGCATGCTGCTGCAGGTGCGCTCACTTGAAGCGGTAGCCGATGGTCACGCTGTAGCCGCGGCCGGAGATGGTGGCGTAGTCGCTGGAATCGCCCAGGAAGCTGTTCGGATCGTAGAACGGCAGGCGGTCGAACAGGTTCTTGACGGTGAAGCTGAGGTTCCAGGCGTCGTCCGGGCGCCAGGTGACGCTGAGGTTGGCGGTCCACCACGACGGCGCGCCATCGCACTTGCTCGGTTGCAGCTTGAGGTAGCCGGCGGTGCAGGTCTGCGGGTTGTTGTCCTCGGCGTCGATCCGGTCGGTGGCCCACTTGGTGCCGCCGACGTAGTTGACGAACATGCTGGTGGTGACCTGGCGGTAGGTCCAGTCGGCGTTGAGCGTGGCGCGCAGGCGCGGGTTGTTGTAGTAGCCGACAACGTCGCCGTAGTACCAGCCGCTATCCTGGTCCATGTAGAAGCGGTTGCGGTTGGCGATGGTGGCGGCCAGGCCGATGTTCAGCCCGCCCCACTGGCCGAGCGAGAAGCGGCTGCGCGCGTCGATGTCGAAGCCGTCGACCAGGGTCTTGCCGCGGTTGCGGTACTGCCCGACCACACTGGCGACATTGCCCACGCTGTAGCCCGGCAACGTGCCCGGGCAGGCCACGCCGCTGGCCGGATCGGCGCACATCGCCGCCAGCTGGGCGAGGTTGGCGCGGTCGCTGTCGGTGATCGGCGAGCGGGTCATGGCGGTGATGTCGCCGGCGCGGCGGTAGTCCGGGGCGACGATCTCGTTGTCGCGGTAGATGAACCAGTAGTCGGCCGACACCGACAGCCAGTTGGCCGGCTCGTAGACGAAGCCGAGCGTGGCGATCTTGGCCTTCTCCGGCTTCAGGTCCGGGTTCGGCTGGGTCATGCGCGCCACGGTGCGGCTGCAGTCGGCGTTGAGCAGGCTCTTGCCCAGATCCACGTCGCCGCTGCGGCGCGACTGCAGCAGCAGGTTGGCGATGGCATTGGTCTCGCCGCAGCGCACCTCGTCGCGGTAGCCGCCCAACTGCGCGTAGACGCCGCCGCTGCCGGACTCGGCCAGGCTGGGCGCGCGGAAGCCGGTGGAATAGGTGCCGCGCAGCAGCAGTTGCTCGAAGGCCTGGTACTTGAAGCCGACCTTGGGCGCCAGGTTGGTGCTGAAGTTCGGGTACTTGTCGGCGCGCAACGCGGCGTCGAGTTCCAGCTTGTCGGTGATCGGCGCGACGGTCTCGGCGAACAGCGCATAGGTGTTGCGCTTGCCGTCGAACCAGGAGCCGCCCTGCTGGGTGATCAGGCCGTTGGCCGCGTCCGGGTTGCCGGGGGTGTAAAACGTCTCGCGGCTGGCGTTGAAGCCGAACGCGGCGCGCATCTCGCCGGCCGGCAGTTGGAAGAGCGGGCCTTCGATCTTGCCGTCGAGGGTGTGCAGGCGCGTCCACGATTCGATGTCGAAGGTCGGGAATGCTTCGCGGATCAGCGCGGCGTTGGCGGCGCTGATCTCGCCGAACCTGTACGCCGGGTGGTCGGAGATGATCACCCGGCCGGTGCCCGGGTCGATGGTGAACGGGCCGAACGCCTTCTCGAAGCCTTTCACGTTGACGTTGACGGTCTGGTAGGTGACCGAGTGGGTGCCGGCGGTGGCGAAGGCGGTTTCCCAGTTCCAGTCGCCGAAGCTGCCGCGCGCGCCGCCGAGCACGCGGTAGCTCTTGTCGGTGTTGCGCTGGCCGAAGTAGTCGGGGCCGGCGTCCTGCAGCAGGTACTGCAGGCCGACCACCCCGCCCATCATCGCCTTCAACTGCGGGCTGGCATGGTTGTACTCGTTGTTGGGCCCGAGGAACGGATACAGGAACTGGTTGACGGTGTTGCCGGTGTTGCGCGAGAACCAGCTGGTGGGGTTGCCGGTGGTGGTGTTGAACGCGCGCGGGGTGCCGCCGTTGGCGCGCAGGTCGATGTCGGTGTAGGTGGCCTCGGCGAACAGTTCGGTGCTGGCGCCGACCAGGAAGGTGCCGTTGAGGTAGGCCGTGTTGCGTTCGGACTTGGCGCCGGCGTCGATCTCGTTGTTCAACCAGGTTTCCCACACGCAGCGCGGGCCGGCGGCCTCGCTGGTCAGCACGTTCTGGCAGCCCGGTGCGGCTTCCTGCACACGGCGCCCGGTGACCGGGTCGAAGGCGAAGTAGCTGCCCGGGTTGAACTGGCCCGGTTTGCTGCCCACGCCCAGGCGCAGGTTGGTCAGGTAGTTGGGATTGTTGACGTAGTACTGCGCCGGGCGCTTGTCGTAGAAGTCGCGCAGCGGGATCGCATCGCGCCGGTACACGTTGACCGCGCCGTAGACGTTGAAGCGGTTCTCGGTGAGGTCGCCGAAGCCGGCGGTGATGCTGGCCTGGTGTTCGCCGTAGGACTCGATGCGGCTGGAGGTGTCGTTGCTGAAATTGATCTCCGCGCCCTGGAAGTTGCGCTTGGTGATCACGTTGATGACGCCGGCCACCGCGTCGGTGCCGTACACCGCCGAGGCGCCATCGGTGAGCACTTCCATGCGCTCGATCGCCGCGGCCGGGATCGCATCGATGTTGACGAACTGGGTCTGGAAGCCGGCCGGCGCGCCGTAGTACGACAGGCGGCGGCCGTTCAACAGCACCAGCGTGCCCTGCGCGCCGAGGCCGCGCAGATTGGCCTGCGAGGCGCCATCGGAGCCGGTGAACAGCGAGCGCGCGTCCTGTTGCGCCGGGCGTGCCGCGGGCAGGTTGTCGAGCACCTGCAGCAGCGTGCGCGCGCCCATCGCCTGGATGTCCTGCTTGCTGATCACCTGCACCGGCGAGGCGGTCTCCACGTCGGTGCGGCGGATGTTGGAGCCGGTGACCTCGACCCGGGCCAGGTCGGTGGCGGCCTGACTGTCCTGCGCGGCGGCGGGTTGCAGGGCGGCGAGCAGGACACCGGCGATGGCCAGGGTCAACGGAGCGAGCGGGCGACAGCGGGAATGGCGGTGACGGGCGGGCAACATCGGGGTTCTCTCCTGGCAGGGTGCGGCGCGAACGCGGAATCGGCGGGCAAAGCGCTCCCGGGCCACGGCCAGGCGGCCGCAGTCGGGAAAGGCGGGGGAGGAGCGGTGTTACGGGGCGGTCATGGGGCGACGAAGCTGGCGGTGTCGCCCTCCTGGCCGATCAGTACGGCGTTGGCCCAATTGGCGCAGACCTGGGCAGGCTGCGGGCCCTGCGCACCCAGCGTGCGCAGGCTCAGCGTGGACAGGCCGCGGATATCCAGTTCCGGCTTGACCACGCCGGGCGCGCTGACCAGGCCGCTGTCGTAGAGCAGGCGGCCATCGCCCCAGACCTGGAACTGCAGGCCGCCGGCGCTGCGACAGGCGTCGTCGATGCCCAGGTCGGCGCGCAGCAGGCGCCAGTCGCCGTGCAGGCGCAGGTCGAGGCGGCTGTCGGCGCCCACGCCCAGGCCGCGGCGGAACTGCAGGCCGTTCATGCGCATGCCGGCATCGCCGCGCAAGGCCTGGTCGGCGCGCACGCGACCGGCCAATGCCGCCGGCAACGCCAGCTCGGACAGATAGCGCTGCTGCGCCGGCCGTTCCGAAGCCGGGTGCTCGAGGATGTGGAAGGTGGACAGCGCGATCGGGCCGACGTCGCGCGGCTGCAGCGCATCGAAGGCGCGCGGCCGGCGCTGCGCGGCGACGACCATCGGATCGTTGCTGTCGGCGCCGTCGCCCTCGGGGTTCTGCACGCTCAGCACGCGGAAGCGCAGCAGGCGGCCGGCATGCGCCGGGAAGTCGATGCGCTGCACGCCTTCCTGCAAGCGCAGATGGCCGCGCGCCACCGGCTCGCCCCACTCGCCGTTGCTGTCGCCCAGGTAGACCTCGTAGTCGCGCACCTGGCCGTGCTTCCAGTTCTTGTCGTTGCGCGGCGCCAGCTCGATGCCGTCGATCATCTTGCGCTCGCCGAAACCGATCACCCATTCGTGCGCACCGGTGCGCACGGCCTGGTTGCGCACGCTGCGGAACCAGGTGCCCGGGTCGTCGTCGAAAGCGTTCTCCAGCGGGTGCCCGGGCTCCTCGGCCGGGCGGTTCACCACCAGCAGGCTGTCGGCGGGCAGCGCGCGGCCCAGCTCCGGCGCAGCCGGATAGGCGTCGTCGGCCGCAGCGGCGGCGACCGGGAAGTCCAACCGCAGCTGCAGCGGTTGGCGGATGTCCTGCACGGCGGTGCGCACGTGCACGGTGCCGCGGCGCTCCTTGGCGTCGAAGTACCAGCCTTCGCTGGCCTGGGCGAAGGCCGCGGCGTCGGCAACCGTCGGCAGCGCGCGTTCGCCGACCTGCACCGACCGCGGTGCCTGCCGCGCGAGCACGCGCAAGGCATAGCGGCGCTGCGGCAGCTGTCCGGCGTAGCGGCCTTGCACCGGATCGATCCATACCTGCACCGGGCCGCTGCCCTGCGCCGGCGCCTGCACGCGCACGGCCTGCGTGCTGGACTCGCCCTGCTGGTAGCGGCGGGTGTTGCCGTCGTCCTCGTACAGCGTGTACTGCGAGGCCCCCTGCGGATACAGGTCGAAGGTCACCTCGTCCAGCGGCTTCTCGCCGTCGTACAGCATCGCCGGGTACATCGGCAGGATCGCGCCGGCACGCACGAACAGCGGCAGCGTGGCCAGGTCGACCTGGCGGTCGAGCTGGCGGCCATCGGCGCCGGCCTGCACGCGGCGGCCGTCCCAGTAGTCGATCCAGCCGCCGGCCGGCAGATGGATGTCGCGCCGCCAGCCGCGGCTGGCCGCCTGGCTGCGGTACACCGGCGCCACCAGCAGGTCGCGGCCGAGCAGGAACTGGGTCTTGTAGGTCTCGTCCTGCGCGTGCGGATCGCGCGGGTCCTCCCACATCAGCCCGCGCACCGGCGGCGCGCCGGTCTGCGCGGCATCGTGCACCAGGCCATACATGTACGGGGTCAGGCGCATTTTCAGCTTGAGGTAATCGCGGTTGATGCTGCGGTACGGCTCGTCGTACCACCACGGATGCTTGCGCGCGTTCGACGACCAGCCGCTCATGCCCATCAGCACCGGGGTGAAGGCCTTCCACTGCAGGTCGCGGGTGAAGGTCTCGGCGCTGCCGCCGAAGATCGCATCCACATCGCCGGCGGCGTAGGCCATGCCGGACAGGCCGGAGCCGATCAGGGTCGGCACGTGCCAGCGGATGTAGTCCCAGCTGCTGCTCTGGTCGCCGGTCCAGGCCACCGCGTAGCGCTGGATGCCGGCCCAGCCCATCACCGTCCACAGGAACGGGCGCGCATCGGAGTTGGCGAGGATGCCGTCGTAGGCCTGGTGGTTGGCGTCCATCGCGAACTGGTAGCCCTTGCCGGTCCAGGCCACGTCCAGCTTCTGCACGCGGCTGCCGGCCTTGCCGACTTCCCAGGCGATCTTGTCCACGCCGTTCTCGGTCCACAGGCCGGTGCGGAAGCCATCGCGGGCCAGGCCCTGCACGGTCTCCGGCAGCCTGGTGTAGCCGCAGCCGTAGCCGTCGTTGGGCAGGATCCAGCCGCCGGGCATGTCGTGCTCGCGGTACTGCCGCGCCACGCTGTCGACCACGTCCGGGGTGGTGCCGGTGGGGCCGTCGTGCCAGCCGTCGGGCACGGTGCCGGGCTTCTTGGCGTTGTCGCCGTCGTTGTAGCAATCGGCATCGCCGTAGGACAGGGACCAGCGCGCCAGCATGCTCGGGCGGCCGGTCAGCCGGGTATAGCGCTCGATCAGGGCCGGCAGGTCGGCGCCGACGAAGTAGTAGGCGTCGAAGCGGTCTTCGCGGTGCAGCAGCGTGGCCTGGTCGGGCTGGCGCAGGTCGTAGCTGCCGTCGCTCCAGGTGTTGCGCAGCATGCCCCAGCCGCGACTGCTGAGCAGCATCGGCGCCGGGCTCGGGCGATCGCCCTCCTCCCAGCCGCCGGAATACGACACTTCCAGTTCACGGCCCTTGAACTCGAAGCGCCCGTTCTGCTGGCCGCCGCCGTAATAGGCTTCGTCGGCCTGCGAGGACAGCACCTGCACGCTCTGCGTGGCATCCAGGTCCAGCGGCTGCAGTTCCTGCCACAGCGCGACCGCGCGGCCCTGTTCCAGCCGCTCCAGGCGCAGCCGCAGCGGTTGCCGCTGCACGTGCAGCACCAGCGCGTCGGTACGCACGCGCAGTTCCTGCGCATCGTCTTCCAGTTGCGCCTGCACCGCGGCCTTGGGCTGCGGCAGCACGATCGGCGTGGCCTTGTCGCCGGCGCCGGTGAGCGTGCCGTGGCGCCCGGCCTGCACGCGCACGATGTCGGCCGCCGGCAGTTCGATGCGCAGGCGCACGCCGCGGTCGGTCTGCAGGTCCCAGCCTTGCACGCCGTCGCGGCTGGCGCTGGCGGCGACCGTACGCAGGTTGCCGACCGGCTCGGCGACGACGGTGGCCGCCACCAGCAGCAGGGCCGGCAGCGCGATCGCCGGCAACAGCGACGAGCGACGAACGCGATTCTCCACACGACCCCCAAACCCGTTTCCCCGGGCGTTTCGAAAGCGTTGCGCCGACTCTAGGCCAGGGATTTGAAAGATGTCAATAAATTGAAAGCAAAAAACAAGATTTATTTTGGCAAAACGAAAGATATTGCCTCGCATGACTTTGCTTTCAGCTCGGCAGAATCGGCTGATCCGGCTTGCGATAACGGCATCCACTTGCAACTTTCGTTTTAGGGCGGGCCATCCGCAAGCACATTGGGCACAGGTAAATACTTTCTTTTTTCTTTCGATGTTTGACATTTCGAAAGAAAAGCCGGATGGTGCGATGGCCCAACAGGAACCACCGCATGGACCTCCTTCAGCTTTCCGATGCATCCGCCTGGCAGCGCCTGGGCGGGGCCGATACCGCCCGCGAGATCGCCCAGCAGCCGGCGCTGTGGCGGACCCTGGCGCAGGATCTGGCGCAGGCCGGCGACCGCCTGCAGGCCTTCCTCGGCGACCGCCTCGCCGATCCGAACCAGCGCGTGCTGTTCACCGGCGCCGGCAGTTCCGGCTTCATCGCCGAGATGGTGGCCGACGCGATCAATGCGCAGTGGCCGGCCGAGGTGCGCGCGGTGCACACCACCAGCCTGCTGACCCATCCGGCGCTGTACCTGCAGCGCGCGCGGCCGACCCTGCTGGTGTCGTTCGGGCGCAGCGGCTCCAGCCCGGAAAGCGTGGCCGCGGTGGAGCGCGTGCGCAGCGACGTGGACGACGCGCGCTTCCTCGACATCACCTGCAACGCCGACGGCGAACTGGCCCGCCGCGGCGCCGGCCGCGCCGACACCTGCACCCTGCTGATGCCGCCGGCCAGCTGCGACCGCGCCTTCGCCATGACCAGCAGCCTGACCTGCATGCTGCTGGCGGCGCTGAGCGTGTTCGAGCGTGCGCCGTGGGAAACGCGCAGCGCGCGCCTGCAGCGGCTGGCCGAACTGGCCGACCGCGGCCTGACGCAATGGGATGGCGCGGTGGCGGCGCTGGCGCAGCGCCCGTTCGCACGGGTGATCTATCTCGGCAGCGGCCCGCTGGAAGCGCTGGCGCGCGAGGCCGCGCTGAAGGTGCTGGAACTCACCGCCGGCCGCGTGCTGGCGCTGGCCAACACGCCGCTGGGCTTCCGCCACGGCCCCAAGTCCACGCTCGACCGCAGCACCCTGGTGGTGATGCTGCGCAGCGTGCAGCCGCTGGCGCGCCGCTACGAGCAGGACCTGCTCGACGAACTGCGTCGCGATGGCGTGGCCGGCCAGGTGCTGGCGATCGGCCCGCATGCGGACATCGGGGCCGGCGACGACCACACGCTCGCCGTCGCCGGCCTGGACGATCCGTGGCTGGCGCCGCTGTGGCTGGGCTTCGCGCAACTGTTCGCGCTGCAGCGCTCGGCCGCGCTCGGCCTGACCCCGGACAATCCGTTCCCCGACGGCACCGTCAACCGCGTGGTCCAGGGCGTCACCATCCACCATGGCTGAGACCGGCGCGCCCACCTGCTACGGCCTCGACGTCGGCGGCACCAAGATCGAGCTGGTGGCCTGCGACGCCGCGCTGCAGGTGCTGTGGCGGCGCCGCGTGGCCACGCCGCAGGGCGATTACGCCGGCTTCCTGCAGGCGGTGGTGGCGCTGGTGGCCGCGGCCGATGCCGCGCTCGGCCACCACGACAGCCCGCTCGGCATCGCCCTGCCCGGTGTACGCGACCGCCGCAACGGCCGCCAGTTGAGCGCGAACGTGCCGGCGCTGACCGGCCAGTGCGTGGCGCATGACCTGCAGGCGCGGCTGCCGCGTCCGCTGCGCATCGGCAACGACCTGCAATGTTTCGCACTGTCCGAGGCGCACGGCGGTGCCGCCGACGGCTACCCCAGCATGTTCGGCGCCATCCTCGGCACCGGCGCCGGCGGCGGCTTCTGCGTGCAAGGCCGCCTGCTCGCGGGCTGCAACGGTATCGCCGGCGAATGGGGCCACTGGAGCGTGCCCGGGCACCTGCTGCAGCGCCATCGCCTGCCGCTGCTGGACTGCGGCTGCGGCCTGCAGGGCTGCGTGGAGCGCTACGTGTCCGGCAGCGGCGTGGCGGCGATCGCGCGCCATCTCGGCAGCGACGCCGCCGACGCCAGCGCGGTGATCGCCCTGGCCGAGGCCGGCGATGCGCGCGCGCATCAGGCGCTGGACATCCACCGCGACCTGCTCGGCCACAGCCTGGCCGCCGTGGTGCTGGCACTGGACCCGCACGTGATCGTGCTCGGCGGCGGGCTGTCGCAATACCCGCCGCTGTACCGGCAACTGCCCGACGCCATCGCCGCGCACCTGTTCGCCGGCGTGCAGGTGCCGCCGATCGTGCCGCCGCGCTTCGGCGATGCCGGCGGCGCCCGCGGTGCCGCGCTGCTGGCCTGCCATCCCGCTTATTCCTGATCCGCCGGAGTGTCCATGTCGCCCTTGCAGACCCTGCTCGCCTCCCACCGCGCCGGCGCCAACGTCGGCCTGTACAGCGTCTGCTGCAGCAACGAACAGGTGCTGCGCGCGGCGATGCAGGTCGCGCTGGCCCACGACACGCTGCTGCTGGTGGAGGCCACCTCCAACCAGGTCGACCAGTTCGGCGGCTACACCGGCATGACCCCGGCGCAGTACCGCGACTACGTCGGCGCACTGGCCGACACGGAAGGCTTCCCGCGCGCGCGGCTGATCCTGGGCGGCGATCACCTGGGCCCGAACGCCTGGCAGAAGGGGCCGGCCGCCGAGGCCATGGCGCATGCGCGCGTGCTGATCGAACAGTACGTCGCCGCGGGCTTCCACAAGATCCACCTGGACTGCAGCATGGCCTGCGCCGACGACCCGGTGCCGCTGCCCGATGCCATCGTCGCCGCGCGGTCGGCCGAACTGGCCGAGATCGCCGAGCGCACCGCCGCCGCACATGGGCTGCCGCCGCCGGTGTACGTGATCGGCACCGAGGTGCCGATTCCCGGTGGCGAAGCCTCGCTGGCCGGCGGCCTGCAGGTGACCACGCCGGCCGCGGCCGCGCAGACCCTGGCCATCCACCGGCGGGCCTTCGACACGCCGTCGCTGCGCGCCGCGTGGCAGCGGGTGATCGCGCTGGTGGTGCAGCCGGGCGTGGATTTCGACCACAGCAGCGTGCACGACTACGACCCGGCCGCCGCCGCCGCGCTGGCCGATTTCCTCGAGCAGCAACCGCGCATCGTGTTCGAGGCGCACTCCACCGACTACCAGCGCGAGGACGCGCTGCACGCGCTGGTGCGCGACCACTTCGCCATCCTCAAGGTCGGCCCGGCCGCCACCTTCGCCTACCGCGAAGCGCTGTGCGCGCTGGCCGCGATCGAAGCCGAACTGCTCCCCGCGGCGCAGTGCTCGCAACTGCCGCAGGTGCTGGACGCGG
Source organism: Xanthomonas sp. LMG 12462 (assembly GCF_009192885.1). NCBI lineage: Bacteria > Pseudomonadati > Pseudomonadota > Gammaproteobacteria > Lysobacterales > Lysobacteraceae > Xanthomonas > Xanthomonas sp. LMG 12462. Next base: position 40,978 of record NZ_NMPP01000081.1, read on the forward strand.
CGATGCTGGCGCAACCCGGATATTGGCAGTCCTACTATCCGGGCGACGCCGCCGCGCAACGCCTGCTGCGCCGCCATTCCTTCAGCGACCGCTGCCGCTACTACTGGGGCGCGCCGGCGGTGCGCGCGGCGGTGGACACCTTGTTCGCCAACCTGGAAGCGCATGCGCCGCCGCTGGTGCTGCTCAGCCAGTTCCTGCCCGAGCAGTACCGCGCGGTGCGCGCCGGCCAGCTCGCCAATACCCCGGCGGCCCTGGTCCAGCACCGCATCGGCCTGTGCCTGGGCGAATACGCCCGCGCCTGCAGCGCCAACCGCGCCGGCGCGCGCCAGCCACGCGCCGAAGCGGCTGCCGGCGTCGCGGCGAACGGCTAATCTTCCCGGTCGCCCGCGAATCCGAGAATGGCCATGCGCAACACCCGCTCCCGCCGCCAGCAGATCCTGCAGTCGCTGCTCGAACATGGCACGGTGCAGGTTGCCGACCTGGTGGAACGCTTCGACGTGTCGGCGGTGACCATTCGCGCCGATCTCAACCATTTCGAGGCGCAGGGCCTGGCCACCCGCACCCACGGCGGCGCCACGCTGGTGCGCACGCCGCCGCAGGAGCAGGACATCCACGAGAAGGACGCGCTGAACCTGCCACTGAAGGAATCGATCGGCGCCTGCGCCGCGCGCATGGTGCAGCCCGGCGCCAACATCATCATCGACTCCGGTTCGACCACGATGACCCTGGCCCGCCACCTGCGCGCGCACCGCGACGTCACGGTGATGACCAACGGCCTCAACATCGCCTGGGAACTGGCCAACGCGCCGGGCATCAACGTGCTGCTCACCGGCGGCCAGTTGCGCCAGCAATCGCTGTCGCTGCAGGGCAGCCAGGCCGAGGCCAGCCTCAACGCCTACGGTTTCGACACGCTGTTCCTGGGCGTGGATGGCCTGGACCTGCAGTTCGGCCTGACCACCCACGACGAGGCCGAAGCGCGGCTCAACCACCGCATGGTCGAGCGCGCGCGGCGCATCGTGGTGCTGACCGACGCCTCCAAGTTCGGCCGGGTCAGCTTGCACCGCATCGCCCGCCTGGACCAGATCCACGCCATCATCACCGACGCCGGCATCGACGAGGCCACCCGCGAGGGGCTGCAGCGGCTGGGCATCGAGGTGATCGTCGCCGAGCCCGCGCCATGACCGACCCGCGTTCCCTGCACGGCCGCCTGCTCACGCCGCTGGGCTGGCGCCGCGGCCACGTCCACTTCGACACCCACGTGCGCCGGCTGCAGGTGGACGACCACAGCGGCGGCGACGATCCGCAGCTGCCGCTGATCCTGCCGGGCTTCGTCGACCTGCATGTGCACGGTGCCGCCGGCGTGGACCTGATGCAGGGCGGCGACGCGGCGCGGCGCATCGCCCGCACCCACCTGCGCTTCGGTACCACCACCCTGCTGGCGACCACCATGACCGCCGGCGTCGAGGAGATCGCGCACGCACTGCGCGGCGTCGCCGCGGCCATGGCCGCGCCCGATGCCGACGCCGCCTGCATCGCCGGCGTGCACCTGGAAGGCCCCTTCATCAGCCCGCAGCGGCTGGGCGCGCAACCCGACCGCACGATCGAGGCCAGCCTCGCCCTGGTCCAGCAGTGGCAGGCGCTGGCGCCGATCCGGGTGCTGACCCTGGCGCCGGAGATCGGCGCGCACACCGCGCTGATTCCGGCGCTGACCGCGCTGGGTATCCGCGTGCAGCTCGGCCACAGCGCCGGCAGCTACGAGGACGGCGTGGCGGCGCTGCAGGCCGGCGCGGCCGGCTTCACCCACCTGTTCAACGGCATGACCGGCGTGGACCACTACCGCCCCGGCATCGCCGCCGCGGCGCTGGCGCATGCGCAGTACGCCGAACTCATTCCCGACCTGCAGCATGTGCATCCCGGCGTGATTCGCCTTGCCGCGCGTGCGATCCCGCGCCTGTACGCGGTGACCGACGCCACCGCCGCCACCGGCATGCCCGACGGCGAATACGCACTGGGCGAGCAGCGCGTGCACAAGTGCGGCGGCTGCGTGCGCCTGGCCAGCGGCTCGCTGGCCGGCAGCGCACTGACCATGGATCAGGCGTTGCGCAACCTGGTGCAGGCGGGCCTGGAACTGGCCGATGCCGCACAGCGCGTGTCCACCTTCCCGGCCGACTACCTGGGCCTCGGCGACCGCGGCCGCATCGCCCCCGACGCCCGCGCCGACCTGGTGGTGCTGGACAGCGACCTGCGCCTGCGCCAGGTGGTGGTGGGTGGGCGCATGCTGGATCTGCACGCGCATCACTGATCGCCGTGCGCGGCTGCGCGGTGCTGGCCAGCGGTGGTGCGCGCAGACGCCGCCGAGTGGACGGCAAGGCATCGTCCAGGACGTGCGTCGGGATGGAAGGGCGCCGCTGATCCGCCGGATGCAGCTTGCGCCTCCGTGGCAGGAGCGGCGTCAGCCGCGACGGGCGTACCCGCTAAGGCCGATCGCGGCTGAAGCCGCTCCTATGACGGGTTTCCGGGCTGTGGGAGTGTCCTGAAGCCCCTCACCTTCTTCCTCCAGCGCATCGGCAGTGCTGTCGGAGCATCGGGCCACGCATAAAAAAGGCGCAGCCTCGCGGCTGCGCCAGCGTGTAGCACGTGCCGGGAGAGAGGCGGCGCGTGCGACCCGTGATCGGGCCTCAGCCCTGGATCACTTCACCTCGAACGTCTGCGGCGTGCCCGCCGCCTGGCCGTTCACGGTGACCTCGGCCTTGTACTGGCCGGCCGGCCAGCCCTTGGGATTGGTGAACTCGAAGTTGGTGGTGTCGGCACCGCTGGTATTGAGCGTCTCGGTGCGCTCGCCGGCGGTCTGGCCGTCCTGGAACACCAGCTTGGCGCCGACGTTGGCGTTGGTCGCCGAGCCCTCGGTCTTCACCGAAACGATGATTTTGTCCTTGCTGGCGAGCGTGGTCATCGGCGCGACGGACTTGTCCGCGGCGGCCGTGTTGCCGACAGCGACGGCGGCCACGTTCACCGCATTGGCGCCTGCGGCGGCCGGCGCCGGCTGCTCCGCCGGGGCTGCGGCCGGACCCGGCATCTGCTCGGTCGGCGCGGACGAGGTGGGATCGGGCGACACGGTCTGTTGCTGCTCCTGCTTCTTGCAGCCGGCCAGCGCCAACGCGCCGACCAGGGCGATCATCAGGGGCGAAAACGCGGAGATCGAGCGGGTCTTCATCGGTGAGGACTCCTGTCGGAATAACGAAAGGGGGGGGGTGGCGACGCCTCAGGCGCCGGCGGGCAGCTTGAGGGTCTGGCCGGGATAGATCTTGTCGGGGTCGGCCAGCACGTCGCGGTTGGCCTCGAAGATGCGCGTCCAGGCGTTGCCGTCGCCGTAATGCAGCTTGGCGATCTTGGATAACGAATCGCCAGGCTTGACCACGTACACCTGCTGCACCTGCTCGGCGGTGCTGTCGACCTTGCTCTGCACGGCGGAAAAATCCGCTTTCTGTACGACGTCGGCGGTTGTGTCCACCTTGGCGGTGACCGCCGAGAAATCGGCGCGCTTGTCGCTGTTCATCGCGTGGCTTCCTGCGTGATGGGACACTGCCACGGTGTCACAGGATTTGTTAAAAAAGGATCGCGCGGCCGTGAACCGCGCGGCTGCGGTTCAGGCGCGCCGCGCGCATTCCAACGCGGCGAAATGTGTCGCTCGCATGCTCGGGACCGTGCATGCCAGCAGGACCGCGAACACACGCCACCATCGCCATGTGGGCGCATCGTCCAGGCGACGACTGCGCGAACCCCGGCCTGCCGCAGAGAAGCTGACGACAGCGCTCCCCGCAGGGCGCTTCTTGTGGGAGGGACTTCAGTCCCGACTGCAGCACGCTCGGCCGCGTCGATGAAGTCGCGCGTCGCGGCCGATGGCGCAATCGCGGTGTCAGCGCCGCTCTACTGACGCAGATCGCGCAGGAAGCTCAGCGGCTCGGCCACGTCCGCGGTGGCGCGCCAGGGATTGATGTCCAGCCCGCCGCGGCGGGTGTAGCGCGCCTCCACCTGCAGCGACTGCGGCCGGCAGCGGGTCATCAGGTCGTGGAAGATGCGTTCCACGCACTGCTCGTGGAAGCCGGCGTGCTCGCGGAAACTGATCAGGTAGCGCAGCAGGCCTTCGCGGTCGATGCGGCCGCCGCGATAGCGCACATGCAGCGAGGCCCAGTCCGGCTGGCCGGTGACCGGGCAGTTGGACTTGAGCAATTCGCTGGTCAGCGTTTCCTCGACCATGTCGCCGTCGGCAGCGGACAGGAAGTCCGGACGCGGCGGACCGTAGCAGTCGATGGCGATGTCCAGCGCATCGAGCGACTCGCCCTCGCCCAGCGTGTCCATCGGCGGCAAGCCGAATTCCATCGCCACGTCGGCACCGGCGCGCGCCGACAGATCCGTGACGATGCAACTGCGCAGCGCCTCGGCGCTGTTGAAGCGCATCGCGTTGAGCGAGTTGAGATAGAGCTTGAGCGATTTGGATTCGATCAGGTTGGGCGAGGCGCACGGCACGTGCAGGGTCGCGGTGGCGACACAGGGCTTGCCCTGCGCATCGAGCCAGCTCAGTTCGTAGGCGTGCCAGCGGTCCACGCCGGAGAACGGCAGCGCCGCGGGGTCGAGACCGATCTCGGTGCGCGCCGCAGCGCGCGGGATGGGAAACAGCAGCGCGGGATCGTACTGCGACGGGTAGGCGACCTCGCGGCCGAGACTGGAATCCTGGGGGGTGTTCATGCCGTGCAGTGTAGCGGGCGCGTTCTGGCTGGGAGGTGTATGGGGTGGGGATTCGGGATTCGGGATTCGGGATTCGGGATTGGCAGAAGCAAAATCTGGCTCACCTGGATCGACGTGCTCGCGTCGATGCGAGGCGTTGCACGTCGTGACCGAGATCGCTCCCACAAAGGCTCACCGCGAGCCCGCCGGATGCACTGTGGGAGGGACTTCAGTCCCGACGCATTGCGCCATCGGCAAGCGCGCCACTCGCGCCTCGCGCCTGCATGACGGTTGACTCACCGGGGACGATCGAGCGCCGCTCCAATGGATATGCGATGGAGCAGCACCGATGACGATTCCCTAAGCCGCCGCACCCATGCGCTTACGAATCCCCAATCCCGACTCCCCAATCACTGCTTCAAATAATCCAGCGTCACCTGCAGCATCGCGCGCAGGCCGACGTCCAGGGCGGTCTCGTCGAGCAGGAACTGCGGCGAGTGGTTGCTGGGCGCGGTGGCCGGATCGATGCCGGGGCCGGTGGCGCCAACGAAGAAGAACATCGACGGCACCTGCTGCGCGTAGAACGAGAAATCCTCCGCGCCCATCTGCAGCGGCGGTTCGTAGACGTTGCCGGCGCCGACCACCGCCTGCAGGCTGGGCAGCATGCGCGCAGTCAGCGCCGGGTCGTTGACCGTGGCCGGGTTGCCGTCCTGGTCGGGCACGTGCGCCTCGGCCTTGGCGCCGTGCGCGGCGGCGGTGTGCTCGGCCACGGTCCTGAGGTCGGCGAAGATCTGCTGGCGCATGCCCTCGTCGAAGGTGCGGATGGTGCCGACCATCTCCACGTCGTCGGGAATGATGTTGTAGCGGATGCCGCCCTTGATCGCACCGAAGCTGAGCACCGCCGGCTGCTTGGACAGGTTGGCGCGTCGGCTGATCACCGTCTGCGCCGCGCCGATCAGGTCGGCGCTGGTCACGATCGGGTCGATGCCGTTCCACGGCGCCGAGCCATGGGTCTGGCGGCCGATCACCTTGATGCTGAAACGGTCCGAGGCGGCCATCAGCGGGCCGCCGCGCACCGCGATCTTGCCGGCCTGGACGCTGGAGAACACGTGCAGGCCGAACATCGCCTGCGGCTTGAAGTCGCGGAACAGGCCTTCCTTGAGCATCAGCGAGGCGCCGCCCTCCTCGTTGCCCGGGGCGCCCTCCTCCGACGGCTGGAACACCAGCATGACCTCGCCCGGCAGCTGCGCGCGCATCGCCACCAGCGCCTCGGCGACGCCGAGCAGGATCGCGGTGTGCGCGTCGTGGCCACAGGCGTGCATCACCCCCACGGTCTCGCCGCGGTACTCGCTGGTGGCCTTGGAGGCGAACGGCAGGCCGGTCTGCTCGGTCACCGGCAGCGCGTCCATGTCCGCGCGCAGGGCGATCTTCGGCCCCGGCAGCGCGCCTTTGACGATCGCCACCACGCCGTGGTGGGCGATGCCGGTCTGCGGCTTCAGGCCCAGCGCGCGCAGCCGCTCGGCGACCTTGGCGGCGGTGCGCTCCTCGCGGTTGGACAGCTCCGGGTGCTGGTGGAAGTCGCGCCGCCACTCCACCACCTTGGCCTGCAGCCTGGCCGCGGCGGCCGTCACCTCCGGGCGCTCGGCGCTCTGCGCCCAGGCCAGGGCGGGGACGGCGAACAGCATCGCGGACAGCAGGCGGGACAGGCGCGGCATGGCAAGGCTCCAGATCGGGACGCAACGGGCGTTCAGTCACTGTAGTGCATCGGCCGCCGGCGAGGGGCGGCCGCGGATCCCGCTGCGGACAAAAAACCCTTGCGAATCCGTGTCAACCGATGCGCCGCCTGCGCGTTGCGAGAGCGGACGACCGGCCTTGCCCGCCCGCAGGGTCTGTCCCTTCAGTCATGGTCCAATCGCAACGCGCCGGCGATATGCTTTCTCGCTCGTCACCAGCCACTGCGGGAGGGCCCTCCACCCCGCCTCGCCACAGGAGTTTCCCCGGATGTCGCGTTTCTGGAAGATTGCGCTGCTGATCCTCGCAGCGGTGGCCGTGGTGGTGGTGGGCATGCGCGTCATGCGCGGCGGACATCACAAGGGCGGCGGCCCCGGTGACGGCATGGGCGACGACAGCGACAACACGCCGGTCCCAGTGACGGTCGTCGCCGCCACCCACCAGGCGGTGCCGATCTACGCCACCGCCACCGGCACGGTGACCGCGCTGAGCACCGTCACCGTCAGCCCGCAGGTCGGCGGCCAGCTGATGAGCCTGAATTTCCGCGAAGGCCAGGAAGTGAAGAAGGGCGAGCTGCTGGCGCAGATCGACCCGCGCTCGCTGCAGGCCAGCTACGACCAGGCCGCGGCGAGCAAGCGCCAGAACCAGGCGCTGCTGGCCACCGCGCGTTCCACCTTCCAGCGCTCCGACTCGCCGGCCTACCGCCAGTACGTGGCCAAGACCGACCTGGACACCCAGCGCAACCAGGTGGCGCAGTACGAAGCGGCGGTCGCCGCCAACGACGCGCAGATGCGTGCGGCGCAGGTGCAGTTGCAGTACACCCGCATCCTCGCCCCCAGCGACGGCATCGCCGGCATCCGCGGCGTGGACGTGGGCAACATCGTCAGCACCAGCAGCACCATCGTCACCATCACCCAGGTGCACCCGATCTACGTGACCTTCAACCTGCCGGAGATCCAGCTGCAGGACGTGCGCCAGGCGCAGGCGGCCGCGCCGCTACCGGTGACCGCGCTGGACCGCACCGATGCGCATCCGATCGCCAGCGACGGCCAGGTCGACGTGATCGACAACCAGATCAGCGCCGACACCGGCACGTTCAAGGTCCGCGCGGTGTTCCCGAACGACGACCGCGCGCTGTGGCCGGGCCAGTTCGTCAACGTGCGCCTGACCCTGCGCACCGTGGCCGACGGCGTGGTGGTGCCGACCCAGGCGGTGCAGCGCGGGCCCAACGGCGACTACGTGTACGTGGTGCAGGCCGACAACACGGTCAAGATGCAGACGGTGAAGCAGGGCGCGGAAGTGGGCGACAGCCACGTGCAGCTGACCGAAGGCCTGAAGGCCGGTGAGCGGGTGGTCACCGAAGGCCAGTTCCGGCTCAAGCCCGGCACCAAGGTGAACGCGCTGAAGCCGGGCGAAGCGCCGCCGGAGCCGACCGAGGCCGAACTGAAGGCGGCCGAGGGCAAGCAGCAGCAGCGCGGCGGCGGACGCCGCGGCGGCGGGCCGCGCTGAGCGTGCCGCGCACGCGGCGCGCGGCGGCAACTGCCCTGCCGCGCCTGCGTGGCGGGCGTCGGCCGGATCGCGCGCAGGCGGCGGCGTTCCCGCCCTGCGTCGCGATCGCGGCGCAAGGCCGCGGCCCCCGCTGATTCCGCCGTCTTTCCCGGCGCCGGCCTGGCCGCGCCGGACTCTCACCAGCAAGGATCTTCCCCGTGGGCTTTTCGACGATCTTCATCCGCCGCCCGATCGCCACCACCTTGCTGATGGCAGGCGTGCTGCTGCTCGGCATCCTCGGCTACCGGCAGTTGCCGGTGTCGGCGCTGCCGGAAATCGACGCGCCCAGCCTGGTGGTGACCACGCAGTATCCCGGCGCCAACGCCAGCACCATGGCCTCGCTGGTGACCACGCCGCTGGAGCGCCAGCTCGGGCAGATCTCCGGGCTGCAGATGATGACCTCCGACTCGTCGGCCGGTCTGTCCACGATCGTGCTGCAGTTCGCGATGGACCGCGACATCGACATCGCCGCGCAGGACGTGCAGGCGGCGATCCGCCAGTCCACCCTGCCCTCCTCGCTGCCCTACCAGCCGGTCTACAACCGGGTGAACCCGGCCGACGCGGCGATCCTCACCCTCAAGCTCAGCTCCGACACGCTGCCGCTGCGCGAGGTCAACAACTACGCCGACTCGATCCTGGCCCAGCGTCTGTCGCAGGTGCCGGGCGTGGGCCTGGTGTCGATCGCCGGCAACGTGCGCCCGGCGGTGCGCATCCAGGTCAATCCGGCGCAACTGTCGAACATGGGCCTGACCCTGGAGGCGCTGCGCAGCGCGCTGACCCAGACCAACGTCAACGCGCCGAAGGGCTCGCTCAACGGCAAGACCCAGTCCTACAGCATCGGCACCAACGACCAGCTGTCCAGCGCCGCCGAGTACCGCGACACCGTGATCAGCTACCGCAACGGCGCGCCGGTGCGGCTGTCGGACGTGGCCAAGGTGGTGGACGGGGTGGAGAACGACCAGCTCGCCGCCTGGGCAGACGGCAAGCCGGCGGTGCTGCTGGAAGTGCGCCGCCAGCCCGGCGCCAACATCGTGCAGACGGTCGAGCAGATCCGCGCGATCCTGCCGCAGCTGCAGGGCGTGCTGCCGGCCGGCGTGCACCTGGACGTGTTCTCCGACCGCACCGAGACCATCCGCGCCTCGGTACACGAGGTCAAGTTCACACTGATCCTGACCATCGGCCTGGTGGTGGCGGTGATCTTCGTGTTCCTGCGCCGGCTGTGGGCCACGGTGATCCCGTCGGTGGCGGTGCCGCTGTCGCTGGCCGGCACCTTCGCGGTGATGGCCTTCGCCGGCATGTCGCTGGACAACCTGTCGCTGATGGCGCTGGTGGTGGCCACCGGCTTCGTGGTCGACGATGCGATCGTGATGATCGAGAACATCGTGCGCTACATCGAACAGGGCAAGAGCGGCCGCGAGGCCGCGGAGATCGGCGCGCGCCAGATCGGCTTCACCGTGCTGTCGCTGACCGTGTCGCTGGTGGCGGTGTTCCTGCCGTTGATCCTGATGCCCGGCGTCACCGGCCGCCTGTTCCACGAGTTCGCCTGGGTGCTGAGCATCGCGGTGGTGATCTCGATGCTGGTGTCGCTGACGCTGACGCCGATGATGTGCGCCTACCTGCTCAAGCCCGACGCCCTGCCCGAGGGCGAGGACGCGCACGAGCGCACCGCGGCGGCCGGCAAGACCACGCTGTGGTCGCGCACCGTGGGCGTGTACGAGCGCAGCCTGGACTGGGTGCTGGGCCACCAGAAGCTGACCCTGCTGGTGGCGCTGGCGACCATGGTGCTGACCGTGCTGCTGTACGTGGTGATCCCCAAGGGCCTGCTGCCCGAGCAGGACACCGGGCTGATCACGGGCGTGGTCCAGGCCGACCAGAACGTGGCGTTCCCGCAGATGGAGCAGCGCACGCAGGCGGTGGCCGAGGCGCTGCGGCGCGACCCGGCGGTGACCGGCGTGGCCGCCTTCATCGGCGCCGGCTCGATGAACCCCACCCTCAACCAGGGCCAGCTCAGCATCGTGCTGAAGCCGCGCAGCGACCGCGACAGCCTGGAAGACCTGCTGCCGCGGCTGCAGAAGGCGGTGGCCGGGCTGCCCGGCGTCGCCCTGTACCTGAAGCCGGTGCAGGACGTGACCCTGGACACCCGCGTGGCCGCCACCGAATACCAGTACTCGCTCTCGGACGTGGACAGCGCCGAGCTGGCGACCCAGGCCACGCGCCTGACCGAGGCGCTGCGCAAGCGCCCGGAACTGGCCGACGTGGACAACAACCTGGCCAACCAGGGCCGTGCGCTGGAACTGCACGTGGACCGCGAGAAGGCCAGCACCCTCGGCGTGCCGATGCAGACCATCGACGACACGCTGTACGACGCCTTCGGCCAGCGCCAGATCTCCACCATCTTCACCCAGCTCAACCAGTACCGCGTGGTGCTGGAAGTGGCGCCGGAGTTCCGCACCAGCACCGCGCTGCTCAACCAGCTGGCGGTGGCCAGCAACGGCAGCGGCGCGCTGACCGCCAGCAACGCCACCAGCTTCGGCCAGACCACCTCCAGCAACTCCTCCACCGCCACTGGCATCGGCGCGCAGAACACCGGCATCACCGTCGGCAGCGGCGGCACCGTGCCGCTGGCGGCGGTGGCCGAGGCCAAGCAGTCGACCACGCCGCTGGTGGTCAGCCACCAGCAGCAGCTGCCGGCGGTCACCGTGTCGTTCAACCTGGCGCAGGGCTACTCGCTGTCGCAGGCGGTGGCGGCGATCGAGGAAACCCGCGCGCAGTTGCAGTTGCCGCCGCAGCTGCATGCCGAGTTCATCGGCAAGGCCGCCGAGTTCACCGGCAGCCAGACCGACGTGGTGTGGCTGCTGCTGGCCTCGGTGGTGCTGATCTACATCGTGCTGGGCGTGCTGTACGAGAGCTACATCCACCCGCTGACGATCATCTCCACGCTACCGCCGGCCGGCGTCGGCGCGCTGCTGGCGCTGATGCTGTGCGGACTGAGCCTGTCGGTGGACGGCATCGTCGGCATCGTGCTGCTGATCGGCATCGTCAAGAAGAACGCGATCATGATGATCGACTTCGCGATCGACGCGCGCCGCGAAGGCGCCAACGCCCACGACGCGATCCGCCGCGCCTGCCTGCTGCGCTTCCGCCCGATCATGATGACCACCGCCGCGGCGATGCTGGGCGCACTGCCGCTGGCGCTGGGCGACGGCATCGGCTCGGAACTGCGCCGCCCGCTGGGCATCTCCATCGTCGGCGGCCTGCTGTTGTCGCAGCTGGTCACCCTGTACACCACCCCGGTGATCTACCTGTACATGGAACGCGCCTCCGAGCGCGTGCGTCGCTGGCGCGAGCGGCGTGCGGCGCGGCAGGCGACGGCGGCGGAGGGAAGGGCGTGAGGGGCCGGGATTGGGGAGTCGGGATTCGGGAGTCGTGGCGCGCGTGCGGCGTCGGATTCCCGGGCATCCCACATGGCGTCACTGAGCCGGCAGCGCGCGGGAATGTCGCTTCCCGAATCCCCAATCCCGACTCCCCAATCCCTGCCCCATGAACATCTCCGCGCCCTTCATCCGCCGTCCCATCGGCACCGCGCTGCTGGCCATCGGCCTGTTCGTGATCGGCATGATGTGCTACCTGCGCCTGGGCGTGGCGGCGCTGCCGAACATCTCGATCCCGGTGATCTTCGTGCAGGCCAGCCAGGCCGGCGCCGACGCCTCGACCATGGCCGCCACCGTCACCGCGCCGCTGGAACGGCACCTGGGCCAGGTGCCCGGCATCGACACCATGCGTTCCTCCAGTTCGGAGGGCAACAGCATGGTGTTCCTGGTGTTCCAGAGCAGCCGCAACATCGATTCGGCGGCGCAGGACGTGCAGACCGCGATCAACGCCGCGCAGGCCGACCTGCCCTCCGGCCTGGCCACGCCGCGCTACCAGAAGGCCAATCCCAACGACGACCCGGTCATCGCCATCGCCCTGACCTCGGACACGCAGTCGGCCGACGAGCTGTACAACGTCGCCGATTCGCTGCTGGCGCAGCGCCTGCGCCAGATCACCGGCGTGGCCTCGGTGGACATCGGCGGCGCCTCCACGCCGGCGGTGCGGGTGGACGTGAACCTGCGCGCGCTCAACGCCATGGGCCTGACCCCGGACGACCTGCGCAACGCGGTGCGCGCGGCCAACGTCACCTCGCCCACCGGCTTCCTCAGCGACGGCGCCACCACCACCGCCATCGTCGCCAACGACGCGGTGGCCAAGGCCGCCGACTTCGGCCAGGTGGTGATCAGCCAGCAGCAGGGCCGCGCGGTGCGCCTGCGCGACATCGCCAACGTCTACGACGGCCAGCAGGACGCCTACCAGGCGGCCTGGTTCGGCGGCAAGCCGGCGGTGGTGATGTATGTGTTCACCCGCGCCGGCGCCAACATCGTGGAGACGGTGGACCGGGTCAAAGCCGAGATCCCGATGCTGCGCACCTACCTGCAGCCGGGCACGAAGATGACGGCGTACTTCGACCGTACCCCGACCATCCGCGCCTCGCTCAACGAGGTGCAGGCCACGCTGATGATCAGCCTGGCGATGGTGGTGCTGACCATGGCGCTGTTCCTGCGCCGGCTGGCGCCCACGCTGATCGCCGCGGCCACCGTGCCGCTGTCGTTGGCCGGCGCGGCGCTGGCGATGTACGTCATGGGCTTCACCCTCAACAACCTGAGCCTGCTGGCGCTGGTGATCGCGATCGGCTTCGTCGTCGACGATGCGATCGTGGTCATCGAGAACATCATGCGCCACCTCGACGAGGGCATGTCGCGGCTGGACGCGGCGCTGGCCGGCGCGCGCGAGATCGGCTTCACCATCGTCTCGATCACCGCCTCGCTGGTGGCGGTGTTCATTCCGATCCTGTTCGCCAGCGGCATGATCGGGGTGTTCTTCCGCGAGTTCACCGTCACCCTGGTCGCGGCGATCTGCGTCTCGGCGGTGGTCTCGCTGACGCTGACCCCGGCGCTGTGCAGCCGCTTCCTGTCCGCGCACGCCGAGCCGGAGCAACCCGGCCGCTTCGGCGCCTGGCTGGAGCGCATGCACGATCGCATGCTGCGCGTGTACACCGTGGCCCTGGACTTCTCGCTGCGCCACGCGCTGTTGCTGGCGCTGACCCCGCTGCTGCTGATCGCGGCCACGGTGTTCCTGGCCGGCGCGGTCAAGAAGGGCTCGTTCCCGGCGCAGGACACCGGCCTGATTTGGGGCCGCGCCACCTCCAGCGCCACCGTGTCCTTCGCCGACATGGTCAACCGCCAGCGCCGCATCACCGACATGCTGATGTCCGACCCGGCGGTGAAGATCGTCGGTGCGCGCCTGGGCAGCAGCCGCCAGGGCTCCAGCGCCAGCTTCAACATCGAGCTCAAGCGCCGCGACGAAGGCCGCACCGATACCACCGCGCAGGTGCTGGCGCGGCTCAGCGCCAAGGCCGACCGCTACCCCGACCTGCAGCTGCGCCTGCGCGCGATCCAGGACCTGCCCAGCGACGGTGGCGGCGGCACCAGCCAGGGCGCGCAGTACCGCGTCTCGCTGCAGGGCAACGACAACGCGCAGTTGCAGGAGTGGCTGCCCAAGCTGCAGGCCGCCCTGAAGCAGAACCCCAAGCTGCGCGACGTCGGCACCGACGTGGACAACGCCGGCCTGCGCCAGAACATCGTGATCGACCGCGCCCTGGCCGCGCGCCTGGGCGTGTCGATCGGCGCCATCGACGGCGCGCTGTACGGCGCGTTCGGCCAGCGCCAGATCTCCACCATCTACTCCGACCTCAACCAGTACAGCGTGGTGGTCAACGCGCTGCCGGACCAGACCGCCACGCCGGCGGCGCTGAACCGCATCTACGTGCCCACCCGCAACGGCACGATGATCCCGCTGACCGCGGTGGCGCGTCAGGTGCCGGGGCTGGCGCCGTCGCAGATCACGCACATGAACCAGTACACGACCATGGACCTGAGCTACAACCTGGCGCCAGGCGTGAGCACCGGCGAGGGCGATGCGATCATCGCCGCCACCGTGGCCGGGCTGCGCATGCCCGGCGATATCCGCATCGCCGACGGCGGCGGCTTCGGCGTGCAGCTGCAGCCGAACTCGATGCTGGTGCTGGTGCTGGCCGCGATCGTGGTGGTCTACATCGTGCTGGGCATGCTCTACGAGAGCCTGGTGCACCCGGTGACCATTCTCTCCACCCTGCCGGCCGCCGGCATGGGCGCGCTGCTGGCGCTGTGGGTCACCGGCACCGAGCTGTCGGTGATCTCGATGATCGCGCTGGTGCTGCTGATCGGCATCGTCAAGAAGAACGCGATCATGATGATCGACTTCGCCCTGGTCGCCGAGCGCGAGCACGGCAAGACCCCGCTGGAGGCCGCGCGCGAAGCCTGCATCGTGCGCTTCCGCCCGATCATGATGACCACGATGGTGGCGATCCTGGCCGCGGTGCCGCTGGCGGTGGGCCTGGGCGAAGGCTCGGAGCTGCGCCGCCCGCTCGGCATCGCGATGATCGGCGGCCTGCTGATCTCGCAGAGCCTGACCCTGCTCAGCACCCCGGCCCTGTACGTGATCTTCTCCTGCCTGCGCGAACGTTGGTACGCCCGTCGCGCGCGCCGGCGCGAGCGCCGGCAGCTGCGGGTGGCCTGACGGCCGGGAATCGGGAATAGAGAATGGGGAATCGGAAAAGCGAGGAGCAAAGAGCGGTCATGCGCCACTGAGGCGAAAGCGGCACCAGCTGCCTCAGTCACTCGACCCTCATGCTCTTCCCATTCCCCACTCCCGATTCCCTATTCCCGGCTTCTCAGCCACATCCTTCAACGTAATCCACCTGCGGCGGCAGGCCCACGCGCCAGGCGACGGCCTTGCCGGCTGCGTCGGTCTCGAACACCAACACGCCAGGCTGGCCGGACTCGCCGCGCACGCGCAGCATCTTGGCGCCTTCGACGTACTTGTGCGGCTGCTCTTCCACGCGACCGGCGTACAGCGCGCGCAGTTGCGCCAGGTCCATGCCGACCTTGCCGCCGCCGGGCGCGGTCTCCTTGGGGGTGCGCACGTCGTAGCGCACCAACTTGTCGTCTTCGACCATCAGGCCGAACCGGTGGTTGCCCTTGGCCCAGCGCGGACGCAGCACGTAGCAGCTGCTGCCGGCGCTGGGCTGGCCGTCGAGCTCGCCGCCCCAAGCGGCGCGTGCCTGCGCCGCCGACATGCCCAGGCGCAGGTCGCCATAGCCATCGATGCGGGCCAGTTGCCGGTCGTCCGCGGCCAGTTCCGGCGGCAGCGCCGAGGCCGGCGCCTGTGCCGGCGGCACGTCGCTATCGGGCTGGTCGATGTCCGGCGGCGGCAAGGCGCCGTCGTCGCCCGTGGCGGGTGCCGCGGTCGGCACCTGCGCCGGCGCAGACGGTGCGGGAGGCGCGGCTGGCGGCGCGGGCGGCTGCCGGTCGCAGGCGGCAAGCGCGAGCAGCAACACCGCCACGCCTGGTTGAATCGGCTTCATCGCACTTCCTCGCTGGACCAGCGCATAGGCTAGCGTGCATGCGCTTGCGCTGCACGGCGCTGCGGCGACGACACGCAGCGCGCAGCCGCGGCTCGGCACAGCGCCCTGAACCGGGCGTTCGATCACGCCGATGACAAGACGGCTGCAGGCACCGACACACCGACGCATCGCCCCTGTCATCGGCATTTCACCGCGCTGCGCCAAGCTGCGCGCCTACCGACCGCGCCGCCATGCACCCGCGCAAGACCGCCCTCGCCCTTGCGGCACTGCAATCGCACGATGCGCCGCTGGACATGCGCCAGCGACGCGTGCTGATCTTGGCCGACGGCCAGCGCAGCCTCGAGGAACTGGCCACGCTGGGCGGCCGCGGCGCCGATGCGATCGTGCAGGGGCTGCTGGAGCAGGGCTACCTGGACGATGGGCGCGGCGTCGCCGCCGCAACGGTGGCCGCGAGCGCGCCACCACCACCGGCCGACCCGCGTCGCGCCCTGCTCAATGCACGCATGTATCTGCTGGACCTTCTGCAACTGCAGCGGCATCCGGCCTCGCCTGCCCTACAGCTGCAGTTGCGCGCCGCGCGCGAGGAGCAGGACACCCTGCGCGCGATCGCGCTGGCGCTGCGCGCCATGCCGGAGATGACCTCCGAGCGCTACGCGCAGCGCATCCGCGAGCGCGTGTTGGAGATCCTGCCGGCATCGCTGCACGGCGCGCTGACGGCCGCGGCGGAGGCCGCCTGACGGGCAGCGCCGCCGTGCGTGGCAGCGGCAGTCCCGGCAGCAGCCTGAGCGGCGCGACCGCGCCGGCGCCCGCTCAGGGCGCGCGGAAGTGCCGGCGCAGGCCCTGCCAGCACTGCTGGTAGTCGCGCTGGCGATGCGCGGCGTCCAGCGCCTGCGCGGTCGGGCGCAGCACCGCGCGGGTCTCAAACATGAAGGCCATGGTGTCGGCGATGACGTCCGGGCGCGACAGGTCGGCCTGCGAGGCCTTGTCGAAGGTGGCCGCGTCCGGGCCGTGCCCACTCATGCAGTTGTGCAGCGACGCGCCGCCCGGGGCGAAGCCGTCGGCCTTGGCATCGTAGACGCCGTGCACCAGGCCCATGAACTCGCTGGCCACGTTGCGGTGGAACCACGGCGGCCGGAAGGTGTGCTGCGCCACCAACCAGCGCGGCGGGAAGATCGCGAAATCCATGTTGGCGGTGCCGGGCGTGTCGCTGGGCGCGGTCAGCACGGTGAAGATGCTGGGATCGGGATGGTCGAAACTGATCGAGCCGATAGTGTTGAAGCGGCGCAGGTCGTATTTGTACGGGGCGTAGTTGCCGTGCCAGGCGACCACGTCCAGCGGCGAATGCCCGATCGGCGCGCGCCACAGATGGCGCTGGAACTTGGCGATCAGTGCGAAGTCGCCCTCGTCTTCCTCGTAGGCGGCGACCGGCGTGAGGAAATCGCGTGGGTTGGCCAGGCCGTTGGCGCCGATCGGCCCCAGGTCCGGCAGCCGCAGCAGGCCGCCGAAGTTCTCGCACACGTAGCCGCGCGCGGGGCCGTCGGGCAGTTCCACGCGGAAGCGCACGCCGCGTGGGATCACCGCGATTTCCTGCGGCGCCACTTCCAGCGTGCCCAGTTCGGTGCACAGGCGCAGTTGCCCGAGCTGCGGGACCAACAGCAGTTCCGCATCGGCGTTGTAGAAGAACCGGCCCTGCATCGACGCGTTGGCCGCATACAGGTGCACCGCCACGCCATGCTGCGCTTCGGCCGAACCGTTGCCGGCCATCGTGTACAGGCCATCGACGAAGTCCACCGGCGTCTCCGGCAGCGGCAACGGGCTCCAGCGCAACTGGTCCGGCGGCACCGGGCCACGCTGGAAGTCGTTGTGGAACGCGCCGGCACGGTCGTAGGCGACGAAGCCGCCATGCACCACCGCCGGGCGGATGCGGTACAGCCAGCTGCGCCGGTTGACGCCGCGCGGCGCGGTGAACGCGGTACCCGACAACTGCTCGGCGTACAGGCCGTGGGCCACGCGCTGCGGCGAGTTCTGCCCGACCGGCAACGCGCCGGGCACCGCCTCGGTGGCGAATTCGTTGCCGAAGCCGGACATGTAGCCGTTGGGTTGGATGTTCATGACGAAGGCTCTTCTGCTTGAAGCCCCTCTCCCGCCGGGAGAGGGGTTGGGGTGAGGGTACGGGCACCGACGAAGTACAGAATCGTCTCCAGGACCGCATCAGCTTGCAGCATCACATCGTTGTTCCAGAAACGCAGTACGCGCATTCCTTGCGACTGCAGGTAACGCGTTCGCTCGGCGTCGGCCGCTTCCGAATGTTGCGAGCCATCCAGTTCAACGACAAGCTTCAAGGCCTCGCAATAGAAATCGACGACGTACGGCGGCATTGGGTGCTGCCTGCGGAACTTCAGCCCAAGCAGGCCTCCGTTTCGCAGGTGTCGCCAGAGTTTTCTTTCCGCATCGGTCATGTCACGGCGCAAACCGCGGGCGTTTCTCAATGTGGTTGTGGGCAATGGCGGCCTGAGTTCCATGACCCCACCGTACCCTCACCCCAACCCCTCTCCCGGTGGGAGAGGGGCTACACCGGCTGTCGGAAGTATCCGCGATGCGCCGTCAGGATCTGACCTGGCCGCGCGCGTCCACTCGCGTCGAGCATCCGCTGTCTGCCAGCCTCCGCGCACCGCCCGCGTTCCGCCCTCAGAGCACCCCGCGCTTCATCTGGTCGCGCTCGATGCTCTCGAACAGCGCCTGGAAGTTGCCTTCGCCGAAGCCTTCGTTGCCCTTGCGCTGGATGATCTCGAAGAAGATCGGGCCGATGCAGTTCTGGGTGAAGATCTGCAGCAGCTTGCGCTGCTTGGTCTCCAGGTCGGCGTCGATCAGGATCTTGTTGCGCGCAAGCCGCGCCACGTCCTCGCCGTGATTGGGGATGCGCTGGTCAATCACCTCGAAATAGGTGTCCGGCGTGTCCAGGAACTCGACACCGGCCGCGCGCATGCGCTCGACGGTCTCGTAGATGTCGTCGGTGAAGCAGGCAATGTGCTGGATGCCTTCGCCGCGGTAGGCGTCCAGGTACTCGTTGATCTGGCTCTTCGGATCGGACGATTCGTTGAGCGGGATGCGCACCACGCCGTCCGGCGCGGTCATCGCCTTGGACACCAGCCCGGTCTTGGCGCCCTTGATGTCGAAGTAGCGGATCTCGCGGAAGTTGAACAGGCGCTCGTAGTAGTCCGACCAGCGCTGCATATTGCCGAAGTACAGGTTGTGGGTCAGGTGGTCGATGAAGGTCAGGCCGAAACCGGCCGGATGCTGCTCGGCACCGGGCACCGGCTCGAACTCGGTGTACACCGAGCCCTTCTCGCCGTACTGGTCGACCAGGTACAGCATGCAGTCGCCGATGCCCTTGACCACCGGTGCCGGCACCGCGCGGGTGTCGGCCTTGTCGGCGATCGCTTCGCCGCCGTTCTCCAGCACCTTGGCGAACACGTCGTCGGCCGGGTGCCGGAAGCGGATCGCGAAGCCGCAGGCGCAGGGACCATGTGCGGCCGCGAAGTCGGCGGCGAAGGAATCCGGTTCCTCGTTGACCAGGAAGTTGACCCCGCCCTGGCGGTACACGGTGATCGCGCGCTGGCGATGGCGCAGCACCGCGGTGAAGCCCATGCTGCGGAAATACGCGTGCAACTGCTCGCCCTGCCCGGCCGGCGCGGCGAATTCCACGAACTCGAAACCGTCGATGCCCATCGGGTTCTCGAAGGTGGTGACCTGCATGCCGAGGTTGGTCGGCTGCGACGGATGCTGCGCTTGTGCATTCATGACGCGTCTCCTGGAGGGGGGAGTCGCGGCGGCCGGGCCGAAATTTCGGATGCGGACGGGCGCCAGACTCGCGAGAATGGACCGTAGTATCCTCCGTTATAGTTACAAGTGAAACCACCAGCAAGGTGCAATGCAGCATGACGATCGCCACGCCCGCTCCCACGCCCGACTCGCCCTCCCTGGATCTGGAACGGTTCCTGCCGTACCGGATCAGCGTGCTGTCCAACCGCATCAGCAGTAACATCGCCCGCGTCTACGGCGAGCGCTACGGCATGGCGGTGACCGAGTGGCGGG
>NZ_NMPP01000082.1:0-115854 GCF_009192885.1 Xanthomonas sp. LMG 12462
TCACATTTGTCTGTAGGAGTCGACCGTCATGCAGCCGCGACAAGCGAAGCCGAACGCCGCCTGACACCTTCCGTCGTCGGGACTGAAGTCCCTCCCACAATGCAATCCTCCGACAAGGCTGAAGCCGACCCTAAGACGGACCGCCGTGCGAGCGCTCAGCCCGCCTCGCGCAGCCGCGCCAGCGCCGCCAGCACCGTCTCGGCCGATGCCTCCAGGGTCACCGGCGCCGCCTGCAGCGCCTCGGCCTGTGCGGCCTGCTTGAGCGCAGCGATGGTCTGCCCGGCGTCGCGCGGCGAGGCGAAGCCGCCGCTCTGCAACAGCAGCACGCCCTCGCCATCGAGCAGCTTGAAGTAGAACTGGCCGTCGGCCTCGCGGTACTGCTTGAAGCTCGGCAGCGCCTGCTTGGCCGTGGCCGCTTCGGTAGCGCCATCGGCCTGCGCCGACAGGTCGCGCAGGCCCACCGCGTGCCGCAACTCGGCCAGGAACGGGATCGCATAGCGTTCGCGCAGGCGCTGCGCGTTGTCGCGCAGGATCGCCTCGATATCCTGCGGGCGCGCCATCAGCGCCTCGTAGCGCACCCGCATCGGCGCGATCTCGGCATCGATGCGTTCGAACAGCTGCTGCTTGGCCTCGCCCCAGCCGATGCCGGCGGCGAACGCCTGCGCGAACGCGGCCGTCTCCTCGGCGCTGGCGAAGGCCTGGTACAGCTGGAACAGCGCAGAGCCCTCGGTCTCCTTCGGCTCGCCCGGCGCGCGCGAATCGGTGACGATGGCGAACACCCGCTTCTTCAGCTCCTCGCGCGGGGCGAACAGCGGAATGGTGTTGTCGTAGCTCTTGCTCATCTTTCGCCCGTCCAGCCCGGGCAGCGTCGCCACCTGCTCGTCGATCAGCGCGTCGGGCAGGACGAAGTGCTCGCGGCCGTAGACGTGATTGAAGCGCTGCGCGAAATCGCGCGCCATCTCGATGTGCTGGATCTGGTCGCGGCCCACCGGCACCTGCTGCGCCTTGAACAGCAGGATGTCGGCGGCCATCAGCACCGGATACATGAACAGGCCGGCGGTGACCCCGGCATCGTCGTCCTCGCCGTCGGCTCGGTTCTTGTCCACCGCCGCCTTGTAGGCATGCGCGCGGTTGAGGATGCCCTTGCCGGCGACGCAGGTCAGGAACCAGGTCAGCTCGTTGGTCTCCGGCACGTCCGACTGGCGATAGAACCACACCTGCGCCGGATCCAGCCCCGCCGCCAGCCAGGTCGCCGCGATCTCCAGGGTCGAGCGCTGGGTCCGCGCCGGGTCCTGCGCCTTGATCAGGCTGTGCAAATCGGCCAGGAAGAAGAAGCTCTCGATGCCGGGACGCCGGCTGGCCTGCAGCGCGGGGCGGATGGCGCCGACGTAGTTGCCGAGGTGCGGCGTGCCGGAGGTGGTGATGCCGGTGAGAACGCGGGTGGTCATGCGGAATGGACGGTCAGGGGGAAACCCGGCGAGTTTACCCGCTGCGCGACAACCCCGTTCCGGCGCGTGGTGCGTTCAATCCGGCGTCCCCGTCCTGGAGTCGCCGCGATGCACGTTCCTGCTCCTTACCTGCCCCGCCGTTCCCGTTCCCTCGCCGTGCTCGCCTTCGCCATGCTGTGCATCGGCGGGCTGTGCGGCTTTCGTCCATGGCCGTCGCCACCGAGCTCGGCGCCGGCGGTGCAGCTGCAGGTGATCGATCGCGATGCCGGCGACGATCCGCTGCCCGCGCGTGCCTGGCGCGGCGAGCGCTGGATCGCCGCCACGCCCGGCCACCGCTACGCGCTACGCCTGACCAACCTGACCGGGGCACGGGTGCTGGTGGTGCTGTCGGTGGACGGCGTCAACGCGGTCAGTGGCCAGACCGCGGCCAGCGACCAGCGCGGCTATGTGCTGGCGCCGTGGCAACAAATCGAGATCGCCGGGTGGCGCAAATCGTCCGAGGACGTGGCGCAGTTCGTGTTCACCGACCTGGAGGACAGCTATGCGGCACGCACCGGGCGCCCGCGCAACGTCGGCGTGATCGGCATGGCGGTGTTCGACGAAGCGCGGGCATGGCCCGATACCGTCCCGGGTGACCCAGGCGTCGACGCCGAGAGAGCTGCCAACGCAGCCGCGCGCGCGGCAACGCCCGGCGTCCCGGCGCCGGACGCGCCGCCTGCACCGGCAGCGACCGCCGACGTCCCGCAACGCAGTGCGGCCGCGCCCCTCGCGGCGGCACCGTCCGCGGACGCGCGGGCGTATGCGCGCGAAGGCACCTCCGCTGCCCGCGTGCAGCAGCGCCTGGGCACCGGCCACGGCGCGCGCGAATGGTCGCCTTCGCGCGTCACAGAATTCGAGCGCGCCAGCGACGTACCGATGCAACGGACCGAGCTGCGCTACGACAGCCGCGCACGGCTGATCGCACGCGGCGTGCTGCCGCGGAACCTGCCGCCGCGGCGCGTGGCGGTTGCGCCAAGCGCGTTTCCCGGCGACTACGTGCCCGATCCGCCGGAGCGCTGAACTTCCCGCGCGTGCAAAAAGCACGGGCCGCAACGCGGCCCGTGTCGACGACGCTGCGGCGGTGTGCGCCTCAGTCGTGGTATTCCTTGCCCAGGCTGTCGCGGAACGCGTGCACTTCCTTCTCGGCGCGATCGCGCGCCCAGCCGTAGCGCTCCTGCAGCTTGCCGGCCAGGTACTGGGTGTTGCCTTCGGCGACGTCGAAGTCGTCGTCGGTGAGGTCGCCCCACTGCGCCTTGATCTTGCCCTTGAGCTGGGTCCACTTGCCGGCAATGATGTCTTTGTTCATGGCATCTCTCGTGATGTGTAAGCGGCGCCGTACGCCGCCCGCGCAGCATTGCGCGGCCCGCGTCGCGAACCGATCAACGCAGCGTCAGCGATGCATGAGCATCGTGAACCGTTACGCGGTGGTCGGCAGTCGCGCAAAAAAAAACGGGCCGGCAAGCCGACCCGTTTCTGGTCACCGAGACGAGGCTCAGTTCTTGGCGGCGTCTTGGACCTTCTCGCCCGCCTTCTGCACGTCCTTGCCGGCACCGGCAACGGTGTTGCAACCGGCCAGCAGGCCCACCGAGAACATCGCCAGCAGCATCCACGCAAACGTACGCTTCATAGGTTCACTCCTTGCTTACTTGGTCATGGGACGCGGCACGCAGGCCGCGCGAAACTCAGCACTTGCCCGCGCTGCAATCCTTGGCGGTGTCTTCCACCTTCTCGCCCGCCTTCTGCATGTCCTTGCCGGCGCCGGCAACGGTGTTGCAGCCGGTCAGCACACCAGCGCAAAACAGGGTCAGCATCAACAGGGTGGTCAGTCGCTTCATCGGGTCGTCCTCGGCAATCGCAGGTGGTCGGGGTGGGCGGCGATAGGCGTCGCCGCGCTACCGTCTGGGGGTGAATCTGCCGTCACGACTGTGGATTTCACGTGAATGAACCGGCGACCCATTCAGGGTGAGCCCGCATCGCTCAGTCCCGCATCAGGGTCGATTTGCCGAACAGGCTCTCCACCAGGTCCACGGCCAGCTCCGCGGTCAGGTTGCGGTGGTCCAGCACCGGATTCAGCTCCACGATGTCCAGCGAGGCCATGCGCCCGCTGTCGGCGATCATCTCCATCACCAGTTGCGCCTCGCGGTAGTTGGGGCCGCCGGGCACTGTGGTGCCGACACCCGGGGCGATGCTGGGGTCGAGGAAGTCCACGTCGAAGCTGACGTGCAGATGGGTGTCGGCGTCGAGCCCGTCCAGCGCCGCCTCCATGGTCCGCTTCATGCCCATCTCGTCGATGTAGCGCATGTCGTACACGTCCACACGATGCTGCTTGATCAGCCGCTTCTCGTCCGGGTCGACCGAGCGGATGCCGATCTGCCGCACCTGCTCCGGGCGCAACGCAGGGGCGCTGCCGCCGAGCTCGGTCAGCGCCTGCGGGCCCAGCCCGCACAGGCAGGCCACCGGCATGCCGTGCACGTTGCCCGACGGCGTGACCTCGCTGGTATTGAAGTCCGAATGCGCGTCCAGCCACAGCACCCGCAGCTTGCGGCCCTGCTCGCGGCAGTACCGCGCCACCGCGGTGATCGAACCGATGCCCAGGCAATGGTCGCCGCCGAGCACGATCGGCATGCGTCCGGCGCGCAGCTCGGCGTAGCTGGCCTCCATCAGCGCGCGGTTCCAGGCCACCACCTCGTCCAGGTGGCGGTAGCCGTCGACCGGCGCCTGCCAGGGATTGCGCGGGCCATCGATGTTGCCGATGTCGCGCACCTCGACGCCGCGATTGGCCAGCGCCTCGTGCAGGCCGGCGATGCGCAGTGCCTCCGGCCCCATGCGCGCACCGCGATGGCCGGCCCCGATGTCGGTAGGCACGCCGATCAGGGACACCGGCAGAAAAGACGACTTCATGCGCATACGCTCCAGCCAAAAAAGTGACCCAGTCTAGCGGGACCGGCATGTCACGACTCGCCGCGTCGCAGCAGCGGAGGCGCGCGGTTAGACATCGATGGCAGCGCCTGACTAAGCTGCTCCGCCGTTTCTGGAGATCGCCTTGGAAAAATCCTTGATCGTGACCCTGGAAGCGGCATTCGCCGGGTTGACGTTCCTTCCCTGGTTCGCGTGGGCGCACAACAGCCTCAACCCCAAGCTGATCTTGCATACGGACCACGTAGAATATCGGGGGGACGTCGGTTGCAAAGAGTAGGATTACTATATGGACGTCATCTATCTAGACCAGAACCACTGGATATCCATTGCCCGCGCCAAAGCAGGCAAAGGAGCAGAGGATATCCAAGACCTGTATAGAAGGGGCCTTCGCGCGGTGGCGACAGGACGGGCAATATTTCCACTCTCACTGTCGCACATCCTAGAGACTTCAAAGAGAAACGATGCTGAGAGCAGGTGGAATCTGGCCTCTGCCCAGGCCATACTGAGTAGAGGCTATGTCTACCGCAGTCGCACAGCGCGAATAGAAGCCGAGGTTAAAGATCTACTCTGCAACAGATTCGGCCTGGAGGCTTCAGTACGAGCCCCACGCTGGGCACTTGTGCCTAGCTTCTGGCAGGCATTTGCGCCACTTGACAGCCTCGTTGCGACACATGGAGGCAACGCACTGCCGGAGGCACCTCAATCCAGCCAAAGCCCAGCCGAAGCGTACCTGAGCTTCATGACCGGCCAAGACGACGGCGAGAGACGGCACGCCCATGCAATGTTATTTGAACTAGCCGACAAGGCCGTTTCGGGCATCGAAGAACGGCGCATTCAACTGCAGGGGATTCCAATAGAGCTACGGGTTCGAGTGATGTCGGCCATGCTGTTCAATGAACAGCAAGAGCTATTCCAGCGCGTGCTGAGTGATCTGAATAAAAGCATCGCTGATCTGGCTGCACTTGGTGACTGCGCAATCACAAGCCTGATTACTAATACTCCCACCCTAAGCATTGAGGCGGAACTCTCAGCCCGCCGTGAAGCTGAAACTGGGAAGATTAGCCCGAATGACCTGTTTGATATGCAGGCGATGTACACGTCTATACCCTATTCGACACACGTGATAGCCGAGAAGGCATCAATCTCAAGGGCACGCCAAGCAGGACTTGGCCGCAAGTACCGAGTGAACTTGTCGAGCTCGCTGGACACACTACTTGATTGCGAGAGCTTCGCGCAGTTTGATTGAGCCTCCCCATAAGGCTCCGCATGCGGCTAGAACTCGAAGTCCTCACCCACTTGGTCCATCTCTCCCCCGTGGACATCTACAGATGCCAGTGGATCGGAAGGTGGTGCCGCTTATCCGAATCGAACGGATGACCTACTGTTTACAAGACAGTTGCTCTACCGACTGAGCTAAAGCGGCAAGGTGGACGACGCCCGCGGGCGGGCCCGGGGCAGTCTACCTGCTGGCGCGGGCCTCGGCACGCGCGACGGCGCGGCGCCGAACACCGGCAGGCGCGGCATTCTAGCGCAGCGTGCCGCAGTCCACGGTGCGCTGGCGCGCGGCGCCGAACTGGCGGCGCAGGGTCGCGGCCTGCGCCGCGGAGTCGGCGCGCAGGTCCAGCCACCAGCGCGACTGGCCGCTGCCGCCGCTGGGGATCAGGTCGGCGTTGAAGCCGGCACGGGCCAGTTCCTGGCGGCGGCGCTCGGCCCCCTCGCGGCTGCGGTACTGGCCCAGGGCGATGGCATTGCCGGCATCGCCCTGGCGCAATGGGTAATAGTCGCGGATGCCGGCGGCGACGATGCGCTCGGTGGCCTGCCTGAGGCCGTCTTCGCCGCCGATGGTCGGCAGGATCACGCGGAAGCTGGTGGCGTCGCTGTCGGCGGCCTCGCGCAGGCGCGGACGCGGCGCTCCCGGGGCCAGCGCGGCGACGGCCGCCTGCGCCGCGTCGCGGTCCGGGTACGGTCCTACGCTCAGGCACACCGCCGCGTCGGCCGCGGGCGCCGCTGCAGGCTCGGCCTGGGCCTGGGTGGGAGCGGGCGCAGGGGTGGCAGCAGGCGGTGTGGGCGCAGTTTCGGGCGCGGCGGTGGCGGGAGCCGCAGGTGTACTGGCCGATATTTGGGTGGAGTCGGCCGCATCGGCGGCGACGGCGGTGTCGGCCTGCGCATCGGCTGGCGCGGCGACAGACGCGGCAGCCGGCGTGGGCGGCGCAGCAGCCAGCGCCGGCGCTTCATTGACCAGTTGCAGCGTCGCCACCCCGGCCGGCACTGCCGGCATCGGCACCGCTGGCGGGGTCGGCGGCTGCATCGCCCACCACACCGCGACGCCAAGGTTGAGGATGGTCAGGACGACGAGCAGGGCGCGAACGAGCATGGCCGGATTCTAGAGCGTGCGATGCACGTTGGGAGAGACAGTGGCGTTTGCGTGGGACGTTGCGACTTCGGCGCAACGTCCGCCTTCGCCGGCCCGCTCAGGCGGCACCGGCACCGGCCACGGCGTGCGCCTGCGCCCACAGCGCCAGTCCGTCCAGGACCAAGGCGGGGCGTTGCTCGGCCGGCGGCAGCGCGTGCAACAGCGGCGGCACCCCACCGCCGTGCAGCAGCAGCCGCGGTCGACGTCCGAGCAAGGCCTCGCCCTGCTGCAGGCTGCGCTCGATCAGCGCCACCGCGGCGCCGTCGCAGCCGGAGGCCAGGGCGTCGGCGGTGTCGGCGGCGAACTCGTGGTAATCGCCGCCCTCGGCCGGCAACTGCGCCGCCTTCTGCTGCAGGGCCTGGCGCATCACCGTGGGCGACGGCGCGATGCGGCCGCCGCGATGCAGTCCATCGCGGTCGAGCAGGTCCACGGTCAGCGCCGTTCCCACGCCCACCACCAGCACGTCGCCGCCGCCATGCGCGGCGAGCAGGGCCAGGAACCGGTCCACGCCGAAGGCCTGCGGTCGCGCGTACGCAATCCGCACCCCGACACAGGCAGCCTCGGTGCGCGCCACCTGCACCTGCGCGAAACGGCTGCGCAGCGCCTCCAGCACGGTGGCGGTCAGGGCCGGCGCGGCGACGCTGGCAACGTAGGCGGTGCCACCCTGCGGCAGCGCCGCGACCGCCGCCGCGTCCATCGCCTCGGCACCATGCGGCCAGGCCTGCACCGCGCCCACCTGCCCGTGTTCCAGCGCGGCGAACTTGAAGCGCGAGTTGCCCAGGTCGAACAGCCAGTCGCTCATGCCGGCCTCACGCTGACGTCGCCCGCGTGCACCAGCTGCTCGCCGTCGGCGAAGGCCACCCGCAGCGCGCCGTCCTCGGCCAGCCCCAGGGCCGTGCCTTCGCGCACCTGGCCGCCATCGTCGATGCGCACGGCGCGTCCGGCCAGCAGATCCAGCGCGGCGTAGCGCGGCAGGAACGGCGCCAGTCCCTCCGCGTCGAACAGCGCCAGCGCCGGCAGCAGCTGCGACAGCACCGTCGCGGCGATCGCGTTGCGCGACACCGCGCCGCCGGCCAGCCGCGTCAGGTCGGTCCACGGCTGGTCGATGTCCGCGGCGGTGGCCGCCGGCATCGCCACGTTCAGGCCCAGGCCGATCACGGCCCGCGCCGGCCCGGCGAACTCGCCGCCGCCTTCCACCAGCAGGCCGCCCAGCTTGCGCCCGTCGGCCAGCAGGTCGTTCGGCCACTTCAGCCCGACTGAGGCGAATCCGGCCGCACGCAGGGCTTCGGCCACGGCCACGCCGGCCGCCAGGCTCAAGCCGCCCAGCCGGCCCAGCCCGCCCTGGAAGCTGCGCGCCACCGACAGATACAGATGCGCCGCCAGCGGCGACGCCCAGACCCGGCCACGGCGGCCACGGCCGCCGGTCTGGCGCTCGGCCATCAGGACTTCGCTGCCCTGCGCCGGCGCCGGCCGCTGCAGCAGGGTGGTATTGCTGGAGACCAGGCTCCAGGCGATCTCCAGCCCGGCCAGCTCGGCGCCCGCCGGCCCGCTCAGTCCGGCCCGGATCGCCGCGGCGTCGAGCAGTTCCAGCGGCCGTGCCAGGCCATAGCCTTCGCCGGCCCGGCCCTCGATCTCCACCCCGGCCGCGCGCAGCGCCTGAATGCGCTTCCACACCGCCGCCCGGGTCAGCCCGCAGGCGCGCGCCAGGGCATCGCCGGACAGGGGCCCCTTGCTGAGCCTGGCCAACAGTTCGCGCTCGTCCAACGCCGGTTCCATCGCCTCGTTCCGCCCCTGGGCGTGCAATGGCGCGCCCTCGTGAACCGAAAAGTATGCGGCAACGCCCCCCGGGCGCCCAGGGCCGGGGCCCTGCGCTGGGTGAAAACCGCGTTAGAATCGGGATTCACCGCCGCTCGCCTTGGATGCCGACGATGCGCCGTTCCCTGCCCTGCCTGCTCCTGTTGCTGCTGCCACTCGCCGCCGCCCACGCGTCCAACGTGCTGGCGGAGAAGCCGCACACCGACTGCACCTACGGCGACGCGGCCGATGCCGACAGCACGCCGACGCGCCCGCCCGCGGCGCTGCATGCGCCCGCCTCCACCGGCAAGCCGGCCTCGACCACCACCGGCGGCGGCAGCGACAGCGACCTGGTGCCGCGCATGCGCATGCCGAAGTGGCACAGCTTCCTGCCGGGGATGTTCCGCTGATTCCACGCTGGCTGCGCGGGCTGTGGTCGAAACCCGCCGCCATTGATGACCCTACCTGGCAGGCCGTGCGCCGCGACTGCGCCTGGGTCGCCGCCCTGGATGCGCCGCGCGAACAGCGCCTGCGTACGCTGGCCAGCGAATTCCTGCATCACAAGACCATCTCGCCGCTGGGCGGCCTGCAGCTGGATGCCCCGCAGTGCGGCCTGCTCGCCGCGCTGTGCTGCTTGCCGCTGCTGGAGTACGGCAGCGAGGGGATGCGCGGCTGGTCGCAAGTGCTGGTCTACCCGGACGCGTTCCGCGTGCAGCGCAGCCATGTCGACGCGGCCGGCGTGCTGCACGAGTGGGAAGACGAACTGATCGGCGAATCCTGGGACAGCGGCCCGTTGATCCTGTCCTGGGCCGACGTGCAGGCCGACCTGGACGATCCACGTGCCGGCTACTGCGTGGCGGTGCACGAGATGGCGCACAAGCTCGACGTGCTCGACGGCGCCCTGGACGGCACACCGCTGCTGCCGCGCGCCTGGCAGCGGCAATGGGCAGACGATTTCCAGCGCAGCTATGACACCTTCTGTGCGCGCGTGGAGCGCGGCCGCGCCAGCGAGATCGACGCCTACGCCGCGGAAGCGCCGGAAGAGTTCTTCGCCGTGGTCAGCGAATATCACTTCTCCGCGCCGCAGCGGCTGGAGCGCGAAATGCCCGAGGTGGCCGCGCATTTGGCTCGGTTCTACGGGCCATCGCCGTTCGCTGCGGCCTGAATCACGCACGCCTCTGGCGGGACTGTGTCAGTGACGGAGAATGGTCTCCGCCGCAATGGACGCGATGAAGCACGGGATACGGCAAGCGGAGCGCGGAAGGCGTCGGGACTGAAGTCCCTCCCACAGTGCACCCGTCATGCCGACCGCGCGCGCGTGCGGAAGCAACGTCAGGGCACCTCCAACAAGGCGTCATTACCGCGCTCCGGCGTGGTACAGCGTCGCGATTGTAGGAGCGGCTTTAGCCGCGATAGGCGTTACCGGTAACGCTCATCGCGGCTGAAGCCGCTCCTACAACCTGGCTTCCGTCGTTGTTGGAGCTGCCCTGAAGCCGCGACGAACGACGCTCGGAACTTCACCCGTTCGGAAGGGGGCGGCTAAACACCTGCCATGCGCGCACGGATTTGGCGCACGTCCCTTGTAAGAGCGGACTCCAGCCACCCGGACGCTTCCACCCATCACAGCGCATGACGCAGCGATCCGTGGCAAGGCCTCAGACCAACTTCAAATCCCGCGCATGCGCCTGCGGAAACACCTTCTGCAGTTGCGTCGGCGACAGGCTCCACATTCGGCCGAGCAAGCCGGCGAACATGTCGCGGTAGTTGGTCAGCACCGGGTAGTCGCGGTCCTGGAACAGCTTGTCCTTGCTCACCGCCACCTGCTCGCCGGCGATGCGGCCGCCGTTGACCCCGCCGCCCAGCACCCAGTACGTGGTGCCGTGGCCGTGGTCGGTGCCCTTGTCGCCATTCTCGCGGAAGGTGCGGCCGAACTCGGACAGCACCACCACCACCGTATTGCGCCACTCCGGCCCCAGCGCCTCGGCATAGGCCGACAGCCCCTCGGACAGGTTGGCCAGGTTGTTGGCCAGCGCGCCGTCGGTGCTGCCCTGGTTGACGTGCGTGTCCCAGCCGCCGACATCGACGAAGCCGAGCCGGTAGCGCTCGCGCATCAGCGTGGCGATGCGGCGGGTTTCGTCGGCGAAGGTGCGTGCGCTGGCGGCGCCGCGGTTGGCCTGCTGCATCTCGTCGCGCAGGGCCTGCGAGACCTGCTGGCGCAGCGCCAGGCCGTCGTGCGCGGCACTGGCCAACTGGGTGCCGTGGTACATGCCGGCGAGGATGTCGGCCTGGCGCTGGTCGAACGCCGGGGTCGGATTGCGCTTGAGCGAGAGATTGGGAATGTCGCCGCCGCCCTGGAAACTCAGCGGCAGCGAATCGGTGAAGGCGATCGACGGCGTGCCGGTGGCCACCTGCGACAGCCGCGCCAGGAAGCCGGTGCGGTAGTCGCTGCGCTGCCCGGCCGGTTGCCCGGCCTCGATGCTGTCCTGGGTCTCGAAGTGGCTGCGCGACAGGTCGTCGGTGCCGGCGAAAGGCACAAAGGCCAGCTGCTTGTCGTTCCACAGCGGCATCAGCGTGTCGCGCAGCCGTGGGTTCAGGCCCCACTGCGTGTCCAGCGCGATGGCGCTGTTGGGATTGGCCGGATCCGGCCTGGCGATGGCCAGGCTCGGCCGCGAGGCGTAGTAGAAATCGCTCGCGTAAGGCACCAGCAGGTTGTTGCAGTCGTAGCCGCCGCGCAGGAATACCACCAACAAACGCGGCGACGGCGCCGGTGCGGCGAACAGGCGCCCGGCGAATGGCAGGCTGGCCGCGGCGGCGGCGGACGCGAGCAGGAAGCGGCGACGGTGCATGGCGGATCTCCGTGCGGCGAAGGCCGCGGTCAGCGGTAATTGAAATCGGGCGAGGCCAGCAGGTAGCCGTTCCACTCCTGCTGCGAGCGCGCCTGCGCCAGCGCCTGGCGCGTGGCGTCGCTCAGTTGCGGCTCGATCGCGTGGTAGTACAGCGGCGTGCTCAGTTGCGGGAAGCCGCCGCGCTGCTGCCCCTCGACGGTGAACAGCTGGGTGTTGCCGTTGCCGATCGCACGCGCGATCTCGAAGCGCTGCGCCATTTGCCCGGAACTGTTCCAGGCACTGGACTGCAGCGACCAGCCATCGGGCGTGATCCGTCCAAAGCTCGGCTCGCCCATCTGGTTCAACCAGCCCAGCAACGGCTGCGGATTGACGATGGTCTGCCCGTCGTAGGCCAGGCGCAGCGCCGAGACCAGGAAGCGGTACGGATCCTTGAACTTGTGCGGCGCGCCGGCGGCCATCTCCGGTGCGGTGAACATCACCTGCAGCACCGCCGCGATGTCGCCGTCGCTGCGCTGGAACGTGCGCGCCATCTTCTCCACCAGCGCCGGCGGCGGATCGTCGGCGACGAAGTACTCGGCCAACTGCCGCGAGATGAAGTGCGCGCATGCCGACTGGCGCACGATCAGTTGCACCGCGCGCTCGACCTCGTCGAAGCCGCCGCCGGCGATGCGCTGGCCGAGCAAGGTCTTGTCGCCGGGTTCGTGCCGCGCCGGGTTGAACTCGAACGCGCCGCGACGCACATACTGCCCCTGCAGCGCCGGCGGCAACTTCGGCGGACCGTCGCGGTCGACCGGCGCGATGCCGACGCCGGTGAGGATCAGCGCCAGTTGCTGCACGTCCTTCTGCGTGTAGCCGGCATCGACGCCGAGGGTATGCAGTTCCATCAACTCGCGCGCGTAGTTCTCGTTGACCTTGCCTTTGGCGTTCTGCGCGTTGTCCAGGTACTCCAGCATCGCCGGACTCTCCAGCGTCGCCATCACCAGGTCGGAGAACTTGCCCAGCGCGTGCGGGCGGATCGCGTTGTCGGCGTAGTCGGCCACGGTCCAGTGCAGGCGACCCTTGTCGGCGAACACGCTGAAATGGTTGAGCCAGAACCACACCATCTGCTCGCGCAGCTGATCCGGCGCGTAGATGGAACGCAGCAGCTGCGCCTGGCGTGCCTGGTTCAGCAGCAGATCGCCGCGCTGCTGCGCGGCCTTCTTCGCCGCGACCTTGGCATCGCCATCCGGCATCGCCTTGATCGCCTGCTGTGCGGCGGCCTGCTGCTTGAGCAGTTCCTGGACCGGCGTGTGCAGCGCGGCGTAGCCGTCCAGTTGCGCGCGCACCGGCGCCGGCAGGGCGGCATCGCCACCGTCGGCCTGCAGTTGCTCGCGCAGGAAGCGCTTGCGGCCATCGCGCTCGAACTGCGCCACGCTGGCGCTGTCCAGGCCGGTGGTCATCGACTGCAGCCAGCGCGCGTCGTCGCGCTTGAGCACCTTGTCGGTGGCAGCGATGGCGCCGACGGTGAACAGCACCAGCAGCAACGACAGCAGCAATCGCTGGGTATTGCGCAGCGCGCGCCGGCCGCGCACGCGCAGACGCGTTGCTGCAGGACGATGCCGGGATGCGGACATGCGGGGCTCCTGGACGAAAAGCGGCGTGAAGACCGGCGCAGTATCGCCAGCTGGACGTCGGTCGCGTTAAGCCACTGTCGGAAACCTCCCGGTCATTTGCACGGGATTCACCTGCTGCTGCACTGCAGCGCCGCGCGCGGCCGCTCGATTGGCGCGGGTCGTCGCTGCGCAGCGGGATGCCGGTCCCAGACCAGCACAGGAGCGCGTTGTCGGGCTTACAACCCCGGCGGCAGGGTGACCAGGAAGCGCGCCCCGCCCAGTTCCTCGGAGCGGCTGACCTGCAGCTCGCCGCGGTAGCCCTTGACCAGGTCCTGCACGATCGCCAGGCCGATGCCGTGGCCATGCACGCGCTCGTCGCCGCGCACGCCGCGCTGCAGGATGTGGGCGACCTCTTCCGGCGCGATGCCGGGGCCGTCGTCCTCCACCGCGATGATCAGGCCGGCGCGACGGCTGCCGGCGGCCGGCTCCGGGCGCACGCTCAGCAAAACCCGCCGGCGTGCCCACTTGAAGGCGTTCTCCAGCAGATTGCCGAGCAGTTCCTGCAGGTCGCCGGGCTCGCCGTGGAAGCGCGCGCTCGGCTCGATGTCGAACTCGCACAGCACGCCCTTGGCGGCATAGACCTTCTCCAGGCCGCGCACGATCTCCTCGGCGTTGGGCTCGATCGGCAACGGCGCGGCGAACAGCTTGTGGCCGCTGGAGGCGGCGCGCGCCAGCTGGTAGGACACCAGGTTGTTCATGCGCCGTAGCTGCACGTCCAACTCTTCGCGCAGCTCCGGCCCCTGCGCACCGCTGTCGAGCTGGGTGCGCAATACCGCCAGCGGCGTCTTCAGGCTGTGCGCCAGGTCGGCCAGGGTGTTGCGCTGACGGTCCAGGTTCTCGCGCTCGCTCTCGATGAAGGCGTTGATGCTGTCGGTCAGCGGTTCCAGTTCGCGCGGATGGCGATCGCCCATGCGCACCGCTTCGCCGCGCTGCACCTTGGTCAGTTCGTTGATCACCCGGCGCAGCGGGCGCAGGCTCCATTGCAGGATGAAGGCCTGCAGCACCAGCAGGATCAGGCCGGCGCCGCCGAGGTTGAACCACACCCGGCCGCGGAACACGCGCAGCTGCGCGCCCAGCGCGCGGGTGTCCTCCATGATGTAGATGGTGACCGGGGTTTCCTTGTCGTGGCGCACGTAGGCCAGGCCGATGCCGTAGCGGTAGACCTCGCCTTCGCTGCCGTCGATCTGGGTCATCGGCCAGGGTCCGTCGAAGGTTTCCTGACGCGGTTCGAGCATGCCGCCCTTGGGCGGCAGCGGCCCCTCACTGGACATCGAGATCCAGCGCTCGTTGGGCAACTCGATCTGCGCG
Organism: Xanthomonas sp. LMG 12462; assembly: GCF_009192885.1. Taxonomy (NCBI): domain Bacteria; kingdom Pseudomonadati; phylum Pseudomonadota; class Gammaproteobacteria; order Lysobacterales; family Lysobacteraceae; genus Xanthomonas; species Xanthomonas sp. LMG 12462. The sequence goes on from NZ_NMPP01000082.1 coordinate 14,420, forward strand.
TACAGGCCGCTGCCGGGCCGGTCGAAATGCGGGTCCGGCGAGGACTTGTCGTTGTTGATGTACAGCGAACCGTCGCGGGCGACGTCGATGTTGTTGGCGTACGCGGTGGCGTAGCTCTTCAGGCGCTCGCGCAGGTTGCTCAGCGCGGTATCGGCGAATGCCTGGTCCAGCGCGTAACCTGCCGCGGCAAGGAACGCCAGCAGGCTGAGGCTGGCGGCGAGCAGCTGGCGCGCCTGCAACGAACGCGGGCGCCAGCGCTTGTACCACCTGGGTCGTGCCGCCACGCGGTCGCTTCCTCGGTGTGCTCGCCGGCGCCTGCGATCAGCCTTCGGTACGCGGAATCGCGAACCGGTAGCCGCGGCCGCGCACGGTCTCGATCGGCTTCAACTCGCCGTCCGGGTCCAGCTTCTTGCGCAGGCGGCCGATGAAGACTTCCAGCACATTGGAATCACGATCGAAATCCTGCTGATAGATGTGCTCGGTCAGGTCGGCCTTGGAGACCAGTTCGCCGGCATGCATCATCAGGTACTCGAGCACCTTGTACTCGTAGCTGGTCAGGTCGACGTTGCTGCCGCTGACGCTGACGGTCTGTGCCGCCAGGTCCAGCGCAACCGGACCGCATTCCAGGGTCGGCTTGCTCCAGCCGGCGGCGCGGCGCAGCAGCGCATTGACGCGCGCCAGCAGCTCTTCGACGTGGAACGGCTTGACCAGGTAGTCGTCGGCGCCCTGCTTGAGGCCTTCCACCTTGTCCTGCCAGCTGGAACGCGCGGTGAGGATCAGCACCGGAAACTTCTTGCCTTCGTCGCGCAGCGCCTTGATCAGCTCCATGCCCGACATCTTCGGCAGGCCCAGATCGATGATGCCCACGTCGAAGGGCACTTCGCGGCCCATGTACAGGCCTTCCTCGCCGTCCTGCGCCGCATCCACCGCAAAGCCTTCGCGCTTCAGGCGAGCGGCCAGGGTCTCTCGCAGCGGAGCTTCGTCTTCGACCAGAAGGATACGCATGAACTCTCCCTAGTAACTTACAGGTGGCCGGTGGCCGGGGCGGTGTGTGGAACCTGAACCGAACTATCCGGACTCACGGGTGATCGTCGCGTGGTGGCTCGGGAGGCTCGCCCGACCGCGGCGCCCGCGGCGGCGCCGCACGGCCAGGCTGCGGATCGTCCATGTAGCGTACCCGCCCACGGCCGTCCATGTACTTGACGCGGTTGATGTCGCGGCCATCGAACGGCACGCGCTCGGCGCCGAGGATCTGCCCGCCGGTGGAGCGCTGCACCCGGCGCACCGCGTCGGACAGCGAACTACCGCCATAGTCCCGATTACGCCCCGCATCGCGCTCCGGCGGCGCCATCACACCCGGCATGGGCGGCTGCTGCGCACGGCCGTGCCCAGCCGCGACCGACGCCAGCGCGAGCGCGAAGACAGCGGCAAAGCGGTAGTGGCGGGAAGCGGAAGAAGTCACGACGGGCATCCTAACGGACTGATCGGAAACGTTCAAAACTTGTGAAGCGCGACACCTCGCGGGAACGAAGACGACCTCGAGAAATCGAGGCAAATTCTTGATTTTTCGGGGTGAATCCGGTCTGAACTTTTCCGGACGCCCCCGGTAGCATTCAGTCAAATGAACCTGTCGAAGGCCGATGCAAGGGCCGCGCCAGGGGGCTGGAGAGGCGCTTCGGCAGGTGCTTCGCGGCGTCTCCGCAGGACCAGAGATTAGCCCCAGAAACCTGAACGGAATCCCTGAACGACGCGCGGAAGACGGCGGCGTGGCAGTCGTCGATCGAGACGCCGCATGGGTCGGCGACCGCTTGGCGATGAGAGCGATCAGGTCATCGATGCGAAAGGTGCCCCGCACCACGCGGCGGCGCCCGTCGGATCACGCCGCCGCGCGTGCCGCCCCGTCGGTGACCGCCAGCGCCCGCTCCAGCAGCGCCCAGTCCGCGCCCGGCCGGTGCGCCCCCTCGCTGAGCACCTTGCGGAAGGCGCGGCCACCGGGCTGGCCGTGGAACAGGCCGAGCAGGTGCCGGGTGATGTGCTTGAGCGCCAGGCCCTCGGCCAGGCGCGCCTCGACGTAGGGGCGCAGCGCGCGCAGCAACTCGGCGCGCGGGCGCGGCGCGGCGCCGGTCAGGGCCGCGTCCAGCCGGTGCAGGACGTAGGGATCGTGGTAGGCGGCGCGGCCCAGCATCACCCCGTCCACCGCCTGCAACTGCGCCTGCGCCGTCTCCACCGCGGCCAGACCGCCGTTGAGCACGACCTGCAACTGCGGCCGCTCGCGCTTGAGCCGGTGCGCCCAGTCGTAGCGCAGCGGCGGCACCTCGCGGTTCTCCTTCGGCGACAGGCCCTGCAGCCAGGCATTGCGCGCGTGCACCACGAACAGCCCACAGCCCGCCGCGGCGACCTGGTCGACGAAGGCCAGGAACACCGCGTAGTCGTCGTCCTGGTCCACGCCCAGCCGGCACTTCACCGTCACCGGGATGTCGACCGCCGCGACCATCGCCGCCACGCACTCGGCGACCAGCGCCGGCTCGCGCATCAGGCAGGCGCCGAAGCGCCCGGCCTGCACCCGGTCGGACGGGCAGCCGCAATTGAGGTTGATCTCGTCGTAGCCCCAGTCCTGGCCGATCCGCGCCGCCTGCGCCAGCAGCGCCGGCTCGCTGCCGCCGAGTTGCAGGGCAAGCGGATGCTCGGTCGCATCGAAATCCAGCAGCCGCGCGCGATCGCCCAGCACCACCGCATTGGCGTGCACCATCTCCGTGTACAGCCGCGCCGACGGCGCCAGCAGCCGGTGGAAGACCCGGCAATGGCGGTCGGTCCAGTCCATCATGGGCGCCACGGACAGGCGCAGCGAGGCGGCGTAGCGCGCGGAGAGGTCGGCGGCGGGGAGCGGAGGCGTCATCGGCACGGCGGACGAGCGCCGCCGGCATTCGCCGCAGCGCCAGGTCATTGGCTTAGGGACCAATAAGCTTACACCGTCGCCATGAATGCTTCCGGTGCGGATGCGCGCAGAGCTAGAACGCAGCGGGATCATCCCGCGGTTTTCGCCGCGCTGACTTACGCAGTTACAGCCGCTGTTACAGCGTCTTGTCGCCGAAGTCGATAATCGCACCGCCGTTGGTCAGAAAATCCGATCCCAGCATTCCGCCATTGGCCTCATCGTCCGGACGCGCCTAGCTCGCATAGGCGTCGCCATCCTCGATGGCGGCATCGCTCACCTGCATGGACGACCAAGCGCCGATGCCCACGACGAACAGTTATTGGCTCAATAGTTCGTCAGATATCGTCCCCGAGTCGCACCAAGTCGCGGAGAGCCATTCGCGACTTTCAGGATGCAGGTTCCTGCTGCTGCGCTCGGCAAGGACGCCGTCTAAAGCATCGTCAATCCTTGTTCGTGCAATCTCACGGTCAACCGAATTCTCACTCAAAGTGATTGCACGTGCAGGCACCAATAGCCACTCAGAAAACCACCCCGGATTCAGCTCGAACCGCTTAGCCGTCAGGGATACCACGACAAACTCTTGTCGCATTCGGTTGCCACGCTCATCTTGCCAGCGGAGAATGCTGGTCATAACGTGGCCAGCACCCTTTAAAACAATGGCCGCCGTTAGCCCTTCGAAGTCGTAATCACAAGCGACAGCTAGTAGCCATCGAATCAGCCGATTATCCATGTCGAGCAGGATGATCTGCTCTTCCCTTCCAACTTCTCGATCGAACGTCACCAATGGTTCTCGGCCAAGTCCAGGCACCGCAGCCACAATCATATCAGGCAACCCAATGCGCCACGCTTTTCCAAAGAAGAGACGACTGTCATGAACACTGCCACCCAGGAACTCCAGCATTCCAAAAGTGAATGCACGCAGATGGTCCATACTGACAGGAAAGGCTGCGCGCATCTCGTTCGGATCGTAACTCACTGCGTGCTGAAAAAGAGCCTTCTGAAGATCTGAAGATTCTCGGGCACGCCTAAGGGCGTCCTCGATTCGCTCTTCCGTTCTCTGGACATCGGTATTTCGCGCGGCTTCTAGAATATCTTCAACATCAATGAGGGCAGCAAGTTGACCAACAATATCGCTGACGAGGCTCTCAGAGGTGGCGCCATCTACTTGCGCCATATCCTTGGCAACCTGATCTAACCGCTCATACATCTTTGCAACGATCAGTTCATCTGCAGATTCAATGCCCTGAAGGTTAAAGGCAACAACATGACGCTTTTGTCCGTAGCGGTATAAGCGCCCGATTCGCTGTGCCAACCGCATCGGATTCCAGGGAAGATCGTAGTTTACTAAGAGATGGCAACGACGATGCAGGTTGATGCCCTCACCGCCAGCCTCGGTGGAAACGAGGAACTGACCCTCTTTCTCGAATCTAGCTATCGACTGCAGTCGCTCCTCAACGTCCATGGAGCCATTGACGACGTGTACCTTTCCCGCTCCATAGCGCGCAGCCAGCTCACGAACTATATATTCCTGGGTACCACGATACTCGGTGAAAACGAGCACTCTCTCATGATCGTTTCGTTGCAGGATAGGATCAATAATTTTATTGAGGAAGGCCAACATCTTTAGGTCATCGCCCTCTGCTGCCATGCACATCTGCACCAGTGTATTTATGCGGTCTTTCTCCCCTCCAAAGAATTCCTCCCGTGAGTTATCAGCCGTCTCTTCCCACTCACCAATGTACCGGTAATCTTCATCGACCGTCTCTCTTGTTACGGCGGGCATGGATTTCAGCCTCGCTAGGCGTCGTGCGAGCGCTTTTCTTAAAGCAACAATTGAGGATGCCGCAAGCTTTCGATAAACCGTCATAACAAAGCCAATGGCCTTAGCCTGCTGTCCCGGCAGTCGATCGGCCGCACTGTACCCCTGCTGAAAGTACTCGCGAAGATGGCGCTCCAGCTCTCGCATGTCGGGATTTGATTCAACCTGGACCATCCTTGATGTCTGACCATGGAAGACAAAATTCCCATCCATATCTGTCACGTCAGACTTTCTATTACGAAAGACCATTTGTGACAAAACACTTGCGTCCATGTCTATATTCTTGAACTGATCTGACATCTCTGGCCGCAACAATTCCAAGAGGGACGTAAACTGGTCCGAGCGCCCTTGGTGCGGCGTTGCACTCAGCATAAGTAACGCGGGGGTACGATTGCGTAGCTGTTCGGCTAGTCGATAGCGATCCGATCGCTCGAACTTCATACCCCATTGGCGGCGGGTCAGTCGGTGCGCCTCATCGAAGATGACGAGATCCCAGGGCTCTGCAGCTAGAATGCGCTCAAGATGATCTACACCCTTAAGCTTGTCCATCGAAGCGATAACGCGGTCATACATTTTCCAATATGCGTTATCAGCAATGCTGAAATCAGAGCCATATATAAGGAAGTCATCTAGACCAAACTTGATCTTCATGTCATCCTGCCACTGGCGGGTTAATCCAGCCGGCACGACTAAAAGTACGCGTTTAGCAGCTCCTCGCTGTCGTAGAGCTGCAATCAAGAGTCCCGCTTCGATCGTCTTTCCCAGACCTACATCGTCGGCTACCAGCCAATTGAGGTTACCGCTCGCGAGGATGTGGTGAACGAGGTGGATCTGATGTGGCAATGGGTCGATATCGAACTTAGACAGAGAACCTGTGTTTTCATTCCATAGTTTGAGTGCATAGGCAAGATTACGGAGGCGTAGCCGCTCCGCTGCCTGCGCGCCACCTTTGTCCCCATGGCGGAACCTAAAAGCAGCGCTCTTGGCGAAGCGAAGACGCTGCCAAGGAATCCACAGCCGGCTCCCCTGCTCCGTAAAATCAACCAACAGTTGCTGGCGTCCACCGAGAACACGGCTCTTAACGACGGTGCCAAACCCCAAAGATGGCTCGCTCTGAGACTCCGGCGAATGCCATACGTCGAACCCTGGACGCAGGCCGCACTCGACACGGTCAAGCGCGATAACATCGTCTTGTTTCTCGAAAATCCAGTGTACTGACAGGCTGATCTTTAGACCGGATTTCAGGATACGCTTCACGTGTCCCGGCCGCTTTTCCCTATCTTCACCTTCACAACGAACGACCCAGCAGCCGATAGCGGGCAATAGCGCTTCTGTTGACATTCCTATTCCTCCAGCCAATGCAGACCATCATCGAGTTCAACGATCAAAAAACTTAGTGGATCGCCCACGTATATCCTGCGCTGGAGATAGCTCACGCCGCCCACGACAGGTAGCTCATCCTCCCACCACTGCGATGTATATTCGGGATTGGCGGAGCCATCGAAACGGCGAGCATCGCGCGGATCCAGGGTTCGATACCACAAACCTGACGGGACTTGACATGCTTTTGCTAGACGTTGTCGAAGGAGATAACCCTTGAATCTCGGAAAATCACGCTTGAGCGCACTGCTTCGCCGCCACAATTCTCGCTCCTGTTCGATAAATTCTATAACTTCTTCTAGCGTGCAGTCCTCGCCATGGAAGGCGATCAATTGCACCGCCTCCTCCCAAGTGATCCTTGGGAAGCAGCTTCTTTGCCATGAAAACTGGTGCAAACCTTGGTCGAAGCGCTCGTCGTAGACATCTGACTCCCGCCAATGCTCCGATAGTAGAAATGAAAGGTAGATTGATCGCAGAGAAAATCCAGATTTCAGCAGTTCTACCACGCACCGCTGGGCGGCGCTCCAACGGCGAGCGAGGATGATGTCGGCAATCCAAGCCACGTTCCGGCAGGACAGCTCGTCAATGCGCCGCAGGAACTCGATGGCTTGTTGGAGTGCGCGAGCGTCGTGCGTGATCTCTATCTCTGGTACAAAGTCGGTGGGCTGGCCTGATTGGTCGAACTTGAAATCCGGAACTTCGAACGTAAGATCCGACCAAGCGGCTCCTTCGAGCGAAGCGCTCACCTCCGTATCGATATCGAATGTGTCTAGAATGCCGAGAAAGGAGGAGCCGGTCGTGTCGGACGTTATGCGCTCAACCTCGTCCTCAATGAATTTCCGTTCATCGTAGGCACTCTTCTCAGATAAATCGAAATCTGCAAGAATCTCTGGCGCCTGCGCAATGGAGGATTCATACGCCAGCAGATCTAGCAACTCCGCATCGGAGACCTCGTCGTGCCAATACCCCGACGATGAGCCTGCTTGCTCACCAGTCTTTAATCCCCACCATCTGCTTCCCCTCGCGCCCATGTGCGCGCCCCCTAGGCTACACCCGCTGGATAACTTTCCCTGGCCGGAGCATTCTTGGCGCCCTAGCCGCATCCGATGTTACAGATCCTGCCTTGCCATATTTGCCATGTCCACCGCGTTCTCGCAACCACGAATTGGGGGCCGCGCCCAAGTCCGGTCTGTACAGTTCCCGTGTGAGCTCCCCTTTATCCACTGATCATAGAGATGAATACGCAAGAATATTGATAGCGATGTGTCCCGTAACTTTCTCGAGACAAATAAAAGCATCAGAAGCTACAACGCGTTTTTCGCCGTAGCTTGCTTGCGGGGTTAGCGGAGGAAGGGGAGCGTCATCGTAGGGCGGACCAGTGCTGCCAGCCATCAACGGCAGATTCAAATCATCGACTGGCATCAATGACGTAGATGACCGCTCTTCGCGCTGCAGAGCCACAGTCAGCAAACGCACTGGCGCTTGACCCGCCGCCGCATCCGGCCTATCGTGCGCTCGCCGAAGGTATTCATCGCTTCATTCGGATGAAGGGATGGATTTAAACGGGAATCCGGTGACGGCCGGCGCCGCAAGCGCCTGCCCATTCCGGAGCTGCCCCGCAGCGGTGAATGGAAACGACCTCCGTCAATGGCACTGGGCCGGCGCATGCCGGCCTGGGAAGCGACGGACAGTAGGTGCGCAGCCAACGTGGTGCGCGTGTCCATCAGCCCGAATACCGGCCCCGGCCGGAGGACCGTGCGTCCTCCGATTCGACCTGGCGCCTCCGCGGGGAGGCGGCCGGACCGCGACCCGGCCTTGCGCCGCGCCGCGCCGTCCGCCTGCCCGCGCGGTACCGGTTCGCCCGCGGGGGCGAAGGTCGCTGGCGTGGCGGGCGGTCCGTGCGAACGGGACGCGCGGCGCGCGGTTCCTTCGTTCCTCAATGCCCTTGAACGCAATGAGGAAACGCAACATGACGATCGTGACCAACCTGGGCTTTCCGCGCATCGGTGCGCGGCGCGAGCTCAAGCAGGCGCTGGAACGCTACTGGCGCCGCGACATCGACGGCGCGCAACTGCAGGACACCGCACGCGAACTGCGCCAGCGCCACTGGCAACTGCAACGCGAGGCCGGGGTGGACGTGCCGCCCAGCAACGACTTCAGCCTGTACGACGCGATGCTCGACACCGCGTTCCTGTTCGATGCGATCCCGCAACGCTACCGCGCGCTGGCCGATGCCGATCCGTTGGCCGGCTACTTCGCGATGGCGCGCGGCACCCAGGAAAACGGCCTGGATCTGCACGCGTTGGAAATGACCAAGTGGTTCGACACCAACTACCACTACCTGGTGCCAGAGCTGGCGCGGCGCCAGCACTTCCGCCTGCGCGGCGACAAGCCGGTGGTGGAGTTCCTGGAAGCCAAGGCGCAGGGCATCCAGACCCGGTCGGTGCTGATCGGGCCGGTGACCTTCCTGGCGCTGTCCAAGACCGTGGACGGCAGCGACCGCTGGGCGTTGCTGGACAGCCTGCTGCCGGTGTATGCCGAATTGCTGCAGCGCCTGCATGCGGCCGGCGCTGGCTGGGTGCAGCTCGACGAGCCGGCGCTGGTATTGGACCTGGACGAGGCCGCACGCGCCGCCTATCGCCGCGCCTATGATGTCCTTTCGCAGGCGCCGCGGCCGAAGCTGCTGTTGACCAGCTACTTCGGCGAGTTGGGCGACAACCTCGAGCTGGCGATGGCGTTGCCGGTGGACGGCATCCACGTGGACCTGGTGCGTGGCGTGGCGCAGTTGGACGCCGTGCTGCAGGCGCTGCCGGCCGGGCGCGTGCTCTCGGCCGGCCTGGTCAACGGCCGCAACGTGTGGCGTACCCCGCTGGACAACGCGCTGACCCTGGCCCGCTACGCCGCCGGCCATGTCGGCCGCGAGCGGTTGTGGCTGGCGCCCTCGTGCTCGCTGCTGCACGTGCCGGTGGATCTGCAGCAGGAGACCAGGCTGGACCGCGAACTGGTCGGCTGGCTGGCCTTCGCCAGGCAGAAGCTGCAGGAACTGCGCACCCTGGCCGATGCGCTGGACGACCAGCCGCAGGCGCAGGCGGGGCTGGACGCGGCGCGCGATGCGTTGGCCAGCCGTCGCGCCTCTGCGCGCGTGCACCGCGCCGAGGTGGCGCGGCGGGTGGACGCGCTGACCGACGACGCCGGCCGTCGGCAATCGCCGTATGCGCAGCGCCGGCAGGCGCAGCAGGCGGCGCTGCGGCTGCCGCTGTATCCGACCACCACCATCGGCTCGTTCCCGCAGACCGAGCAGGTGCGGCAGGCGCGTGCGCAGCACAAGGCCGGCAAGCTCGACGATGCCGCGTACGACGCGTTCCTGGCCGCCGAGACCGAACGCTGCGTGCGTGCGCAGGAGCAACTGGGCCTGGATGTGCTGGTGCACGGCGAGTTCGAGCGCAACGACATGGTCGAATACTTCGGCGAGCAGCTGGACGGCTTCGCCTTCACCCGTCATGGCTGGGTGCAGAGCTACGGCTCGCGCTGCGTGAAGCCGCCGATCATCTACGGCGACGTGCAGCGCCCGGCGCCCATGACGCTGCGCTGGACCACCTACGCGCAGTCGCTGACCGAGCGGCCGATGAAGGGCATGCTGACCGGGCCGGTGACGGTGCTGCAGTGGTCGTTCGTGCGCGACGACCAGGAGCGTGCGCAGACCTGCCGGCAGATCGCGCTGGCGCTGCGCGACGAGGTGCGCGACCTGGAGGCGGCCGGCATCGGCGTGATCCAGATCGACGAGCCGGCGATCCGCGAAGGCCTGCCGCTGCGCCGCGCCGACTGGCAGGCGTACCTGGACTGGGCGGTGCAGTGCTTCCGCATCGCCGCGGCCGGGGTGCGCGATGCCACGCAGATCCACACCCACATGTGCTACTCGGAGTTCAACGACATCATCGAGGCGGTGGCGGCGATGGACGCGGATGTGATCTCGATCGAGACCTCGCGCTCGCGCATGGAACTGCTCGATGCCTTCGTGCGCTTCCGCTACCCGAACGCGATCGGGCCGGGCGTGTACGACATCCACTCGCCACGCGTGCCGAGCACGCAGGAGATGGTGGCGTTGCTGGAGAAGGCGCGTGCGGTGCTGGATCCGCAGCAACTGTGGGTCAATCCGGATTGCGGGCTGAAGACCCGAGGCTGGGCGGAAACCCGCAATGCGCTGCAGGCGATGGTGGCGGCGGCGCAGCAGTTGCGCAGCCAGCACGCGCAGGCAGCGTGACCTGGCGATGCCCGGCGCCACGTGCGCCGGGCATCGCGATGGTTGCAGCATGTCCGGCATCCCAGTTCGGCACGCATTGCTGCATTGCGTCTTTGTCCGGCAATGTGCGCTGGCTATAACCGCAGGCGAACGCGTGGCGAGGGGGCGCTGCGTCCTCGCCGACGTGCTGCCGGCGGCGCACTGCGCCGCGGTCTCCGGCATGTGCGTCTGCTTCTCAGCACCGCCAGGGAGAGCGCGTCATGCCGAAGCTGTCGAACCTGTCCGCCGTCTGCGTCCTGTGTTTCGTCGTCCCCGCCGCCGCGCTGCACGCGGCCGAACTGATTCCCAAACAACTGGCCGGACCGCCGGAGGAGTTCGCGCAGATGCGCGCGCCCGCCCCGGCGGAAGCGGCGATCCTGTCCAAGAGCGCGTTGCTGCCGGTGGAGTTCTCCGCCGCACGCAGCAGTGGCCCGGCGCAGTGGCACACCACCCTGCCGGTGGAGAACGGCAAGCTGCGCTTCGTGGTGCTGTCCGGCGAGCACGACTGGCAGCCGCGCCTGAGCGCACCGGCCACGGCCAGCGCCCGCATGGGCACCGCCGCCGCCACGCCGATGCTCGCGCCCAGCGCCAAGGCCACCCAACTGGGCGCCGGCGGCGCCGCGTTGCCGGCTCGCGAGTACCGCGTGGACAGCGCCGCCAACGGCGACTGGACCCTGACCTTACAGGCCGACGGCAGCAACACGGTGCAGCGTGGCTACGTGCTGATGGAGGGCGATCCACGCACGCAACTGGCGTCCTATCCCAGCGACCGCGCGCAACTGCAGCGCGGCCAGCGCATCGGCCTGACCGCGCTGCTCGGCGGCATCGATGCGCAGGGCGGCGTATCACTGGCGCGCAGCGCCGGCAGCGGCCGCATCGACACCGCACAGCTGCGCGTGATCGCGCCGGACGGCTCCGTCAGCCAATGGCCGATGGCCGACGACGGCCGCCACGGCGACGGTGCCGCGGGCGATGGCGTGTATGCCGGCGACTTCCCGGCGATCGCCACCGGCACCTACATCGCGCAGGTGGTGGTGCATGGTCACGACGCCGGCGGCCAGGCCTTCGTGCGCACCAGCGAGCACGTGCTGCCGGTGCTGGACACCACCTTGCGCATCACCGCCGATGCGGTCGCCGCCAGCGCCCAGCCCGGCACCCGGCTGACCCTGCCGATCCCGGTGCGCATCGGCGCCGGCCAGGCGCCGGCGCACTACCGCGTGCTCGGCGAACTGTGGGGCACCGGCCGCGACGGCAGCGCGGTGCCGGTGGCCTGGCTCGGCGGCATGCTCGCGCCGCAGGACGGACGCCTGCCGCTGAGCGTGGACGAGCGCTGGATCGTCCGCGCCGGCGCGCGTGCGCCGTTCACCCTGCGCAACCTGCGCGTGGAGGATCCGGACAACTTCGTGCCGCTGGCCACGCGCGCGACGTTGCCGCTGACCCTGCCGGCACTGCGCCGCAGCAGCGTGGCGCGCAGCACCGGCGCGATCGACGAGAGCATGCGCATGGGCGAGCGCCCGGCACAGCTGAGCACCGCCGCCACCGACATGCAGGCACAGGCCACCGGCAAGCGCCTGGTGCTGGTGCACGGCTATTGCTCGGGCGGGGTGTGGCCGGTGGCGCAGTTCACCAATGCCTCCGCGTTCCTGGACGTCAACCAGAACCGCAGCAACGACCAGTTCGCGCAGCGCCTGGCGCAGTTCGGCAGCCAGTGGAACTCGTTCGGCACGGTGGCGCACAGCCAGGGCGGCATGGCCGCGTTGCACCTGTACGTGTACTACTGGAGCGGCCTGGACAACGCCAGCGGCGGGCGGGTGATGCAGTCGGTGGGCACGCCCTACCAGGGCACCAACCTGGCCGGCATCCTGGCCACGGTGGGCTCGTGGTTCGGCGTGGGCTGCGGCACCAACAACGACCTGACCTACGACGGCGCCAAGGCCTGGCTGGCCGGCATCCCCAACTCGGCGCGGGCGCTGGTGAACTACTACACCACCTCCTTCGCCAAGACCAACTGGTATACCAACGACTACTGCAATGCGGCCTCGGACCTGGTGCTGAGCGACCCGGAGGACGGCACGGTGGAGCAGGTCAACGGCCAGCTGCCCGGCGGCGTCAATCGCGGCCACACCACCGGCGAATGCCACACCACCGGCATGCGCGATCCGGCGCAGTACCTGGACGCCAGCCGCAACGCGACGATGAACGCCAACGCGGCGCGTTGAGGGCTGGGAATGGGGAATCGGGAATGGGGAATCGGCAGAGCAAACGCCGCGCTGCGGCTGCTGATGGTGCCCTTCCCTATTCCCGACCCCCATTCCCAGCTTCATCGGAAATGCCACCGTGCAGTGACTGGAGAGCGGGGATGATCGTCGATGCAGACAGTCGGCGCCGCGACCATGGATTACGGCAAGCGGGTGCTCTTAGCCGCTGTTGCTGTTGCTGTTGCTGCTCCCCATTCCCGATTCCCGAATCTCCACTCCCCGCCTCAGCGAAATACCACCGTGCGATGCCCGTTGAGCAGGATGCGATGCTCGACGTGGCGGCGCACGGCGCGGGCCAGCACCTGCGACTCGGTGTCGCTGCCCAGGCGCACCAGTTCGCGCGGGGTCATGGCGTGGTCCACGCGGGCCACGTCCTGCTCGATGATCGGGCCTTCGTCCAGGTCGCCGGTGACGTAGTGCGCGGTGGCACCGATGATCTTGACCCCGCGTGCGTGCGCCTGGTGGTACGGCTGCGCGCCCTTGAAGCTGGGCAGGAAGCTGTGGTGGATGTTGATCGCGCGTCCGGCCAGCGCCGCGCACAGCGTCGGCGACAGGATCTGCATGTAGCGGGCCAGCACCACCAGATCGATGCGTTCGCGTTCGACCAGCGCCAGCAACTGCGCCTCCTGTTCGGCGCGGTTGGCGGCACTCACCGGCAGGTGGTGGAACGGCACGCCGTAGGACCCGGCCAGCGCGGCGAAGTCGGGATGGTTGGAGGCCACCGCGGCGATGTCCACCCGCAAATGCCGACTGTGCGCGCGGAACAGTAGGTCGTTGAGGCAATGACCCTGCTTGCTGACCAGCACCAGCAGGCGCGCACGGCGGCGCGCGTCGTGCAGTTGCCAGTCCATCGCGTAGTCGGCGGCCAGCGGCTCCAATTGCAGCTTCACCGCGGCGACGATGCCGTCGGCGGGTACGTCGAAGTGCACGCGCAGGAAGAAACGGCCGCTTTCCTCGTCGCCGAACTGCTGCGCATCGAGGATGTTGCAGCCGTGCTCGAACAGCAGGCCGCTGACGCGGAAGACGATGCCGGTACAGTCCGGGCAGGACAGGGTCAGGATGTAGTCGGGGCGCATCCGGCGATGATAGGGGAAAGACGGGGATTCGGGATTCGGGACAGTCCACTTCTCGAACGTGGTGGGGCAACTGTCATGCAGCGACGGCGGGCGAAGTCCGCTGTGCATCCGATCTTGCACGACGTCGGGACTGAAGTCCCTCCCACAGTGCAGTCCCTGACCGTGCCGGTGCTGCAGTGTGGGCGCGGCCTCAACCAGGACGGTGAGAAGAGGCCACGCCATCCAGCCGCAGCCGGCTTTTCCTTCTCCCTCCGGGACCATGGCCCCCTTTTTGGGGGAAGGTGCCCCGAAGGGGCGGATGAGGGTCCGGGCTGAGCCTCGTGCAGTCGAAACACCGCATACGCTGCGCGCCCGGACCCTCACCCCAACCCCTCTCCCGGAGGGAGAAGGGCTAAGCGCCATCCAGCCGAGGCCGGCTTCTCCTTCTCCCTCCGGGAGAAGGTGCCCCGGAGGGGCGGATGAGGGTCTGGGCGGAGCCTCGTGCAGTCGAAACACCGCATGCGCTGCGCGCCCGGACCCTCACCCCAACCCCTCTCCCGGAGGGAGAGGGGCTAAGAGCCATCCAGCCGAGGCCGGCTTCTCCTTCTCCCCTCGGGACCATGGCCCCCTTTTTGGGGGAAGGTGCCCCGAAGGGGCGGATGAGGGTTCGGGCGAAGCCTCGTGCAGTCGAAACACCGCGTGCCCTGCGCGTCCGGACCCTCACCCCAACCCCTCTCCCGGAGGGAGAGGGGCTCAGCCATGCTTACCCGGAAACAGGGTCGAAGCTGACGCCTCACCCAGGACGCTGCTCACTCGCCTGCGCTCACTCCGGGCGCAGGCGCAGCGCCAGGCGACGGTTGACCTTTTCCAGGCGCGCCAGCGAGTCCTCCACCGACATGCCGACCGCTTCGTGAGTGGTGATGTGCGCGCGCAGGTGCGCCGGATCGTCCAGGTCGCCGCGCACCAGGAACACATTCTCGCCATCCTCCACGTCGCCGATCTCGCGGCTGAGCACCACGTGGTCGACCTGGTCGAAACCGTATTCCTTGGCCAGCGGCAGCAGCCGCGCCACCATGCGCTCGCTGATCGCGTCCGGCGCGCGCCCACAGGCGGCGTCCAGCGCGTGCACACCCTCGCGGATCTGCGCGTACAGGAGATGGTCCGGATGCTCCGGGTGATCGGGCCCGGGCACGGGCTCGCGCACCACCGCGCGCGGTGGCTGGATCGGGGCTCTGTCGCCGGGATCGGACGAATTCGGACTCATGGCATCCTCCTGTGATGCGCCAGCAAATCGCCGCACCTTAGCGGCAAGCGCGCGCCAGGCTCAAGCGGGTGCGCAGTGTGCGGCATGCGCCGCCAAGGTCCGCTGAAGATCCGTCGGCGCTTCAGGCCTGGCCGGCGCGGCGCGCGGCGACCTTGGCCAGCGCCGCCCAGTCGAGGTCGCCGTCGCCGTGCGCGATCGCCTCGATGAAGGCATCGCGCAGCACCGCCGCCAGCGGCATCGGCACGTGCCGGGTCTCGCCGGCGTTCAGGGCCAGGCGCACGTCCTTCAGGCCCAGCGTGGCCTTGAAGCCGGCCGGGCTGTAGCGCTGTTCGGCGATCATCCCGCCGTAGGTCTGGTAGGCCGGTGCGGCAAACACGGTGCTGGTGAGCATGTCGAGGAAATCGGCCGCTTCCACGCCGTGCCCGCGCACCAGCGCCGACGCCTCGGCCATGGTGCCGATGGCGCTGGCCAGGCACAGGTTGGCGGCAAGCTTGACCGCGTTGGCCTGTTCCGGGGCGGCGCCGAAATACCAGGTCTTGCGTCCGATGACGTCGAGCAAGGGCTGCACCCGCGCCAGTGCCGCGGCGTCGCCGGCGGCGAGCAAATTGAGCTGGCCGGCCGCGGCCACCTCCACCCGCCCCAGCACCGGCATCGCCAGGTAGGCGACGCCACGCTCGGCATGCAGCGCGTGCAGTTCGCGCGCCAAGGCCACCGAGATGGTGGCCATGTTGACGTGCACGCTGCCGGCGGTGAGCGCGTCCAGCGCGCCGCGATCGAGCAGGGTCTCGCGCACCGCGGTGTCGTCGGCCAGCATCGAGAACAGCACCGGCCCGCGCACCGCATCGGCCGGTTGCGCGGCCTGCTGCGCGCCGGCCTCGAGCAGGGGCTGCGCCGCCGCGGCGCTGCGGTTCCAGACCGTCAACGCATGGCCGGCGCGCAGCAAGTTGAGCGCGATCGGCTGGCCCATCGTGCCCAGGCCGAGAAATCCAATCGTCGTCATTGCAGGCTCCCTGAAGGAATCGAAATGGAGGACGCCACCAGCGCGCGCAGCGCGCCGGTCAGGCGTCGAACACGCCGCGCGCCGCATGCGGCTCGCAACGCAGGTATTGCGGCGACGGGCGTACCCGCGCGCCCAGCGCGGCGGCCGCGTGCCACGGCCAGCGCGGATCGTAGAGGATGCCGCGGGCCAGCGCGATGGCATCGGCACGGTCCTCGGCGAGGATGGCCTCGGCCTGCTGCGGCTCGGTGATCAGGCCCACTGCGATCACCGGCATGCGCACCGCGCGGTGCAGCGCCTCGGCCAGCGGCACCTGGTAGCCGGGCGCCACCGGAATGCGCTGACGCCGGTCCAGCCCGCCGCTGGATACGTGCAGATAATCGCAGCCCTGCGCCTGCAATGCCTGCGCCAGCGCCTCGCTCTGCGCCAGATCCCAGCCGCCGTCGACCCAGTCGGTGGCGGAGATGCGCACGCCCACCGCGATGCTTGGCGCCACCGCGGCGCGCACCGCCGCATGCACGCGCAGCAGCAGGCGCATGCGGTTCTCCAGGCTGCCGCCATAGGCATCGGCGCGCTGATTGCTCAGCGGCGACAGGAACTGGTGCAGCAGGTAGCCGTGTGCGGCGTGCAATTCGATCAGCTCGAAGCCAAGGCGTTCGCCGCGCCGCGCCGACGCCACGAACGCCTCGACGATGGTGTCGATGCCGGCCAGATCCAGCGCCTGCGGCGACGGGCCGTCGTCGGCGAATGCCTGCGCCGACGGCGCCACCGTCTGCCAGCCGTTCGGCTGCTCGGGCGCGATCGCGCCGCCGCCGTCCCAGGGCTTGTGCGTGGACGCCTTGCGCCCGGCATGCGCGAGCTGGATGCCCAGCGGCATCGGCGACCAGCGCCGCACGGAGCGCAGCACCGTGTCCAGCGCCGCCTCGGTGGCGTCGTCCCATAGGCCCAGGTCGGCGTAGCTGATGCGCCCGCGCGGCTCCACTGCGGTCGCCTCCAGGATCAGCAGCCCGGCGCCGGACTGCGCCAGTTGGCCCAGATGCTGCACATGCCAGTCGCTGGCACGGCCGTCCTCGGCCGAGTACTGGCACATCGGCGCGATCACGATGCGGTTGGACAACGACAGCGGCCCCAGCGCGAGGGGCGAGAACAAGTGACTCACGATACGGATCCATGGAAACGCCGCGCGCGGCGCGGGAAGCGACCATTGCACTCCTGCCATGCAGCGCGATCAACCACTGCCGATGGATCAGTTCGTGCCGGGATTCGGAACGCGCGCCGCCGCCGGTAGCAGGAAGGACAGCGCCTGCGCGCACGACTGCTCCACTTTCATGCTCAGCAGATCGTCGCCGCGGGTGCGGCCCAGGTTGACCGCGGCGATCGGCAGCCCGGCCTTGGCCGCGGCCTGCACGAAGCGAAAGCCGGAATAGACCATCAGCGACGAGCCCACCACCAGCACCGCGTCGGCGCACTGCAGATGCGCGAAGGCACTGGCAACGCGCTCGCGCGGCACGTTCTCGCCGAAGAACACCACATCCGGCTTCAGCACGCCGCCGCAGTGCGTGCAGGCCGGCACCACGAAACTGGCGAAATCCTCGCCCTCCAGGTCGGCATCGCCGTCGGGCGCCGGCGCGGCCTGCAACGTCGCCCACTGCGGATTGTGCTGCAGCAGGTGCTGCTGGAACGCCTCGCGCGGCATGCGCCGCTCGCAGCCCATGCAGCGCACCACGTCCAGGCGCCCGTGCAGGTCGATGGTGGCGCGGCTGCCGGCGGCCTGGTGCAAGCCGTCCACGTTCTGGGTCAGCAGCAGTTCGACCTGGCCGCGCGCTTCCAACTGCGCCAGCGCGGCATGGGTGGCATTGGGCCGCGCATGGCCGAAGCGCGGCCAGCCGAGCAGGCTGCGCGCCCAGTAGCGCTGCCGCGTCGCCAGCTCGCCCATGAAGGCCTGGTAGGTCACCGGCTGCGCACGCTTCCAGTCGCCGGCGGCGTCGCGGTAGTCGGGAATGCCCGAATCGGTGCTGCAGCCGGCACCGGTCAGCACGAACAGGCGCCGATGGCGGTCGACGAACGCTTCCAGCGCGGACGCCGCTGGCTGTGCGGACGCGGCGTGATCCTGCAGCAACTGCGACATCAGGCGGCTCCCGTCGGTGTGAAGGCGCGCGCCAATGCGGCGGCCGTGCCGCTGTATGTAGTGCGTGCTGGCCGGCAACACAAGGCCTGTGATTGCCGCACGTGCGGACAGCGCTCGGCACGAACGATGGACCGGCGGCGGCACAGGGTCAGGCAGCGCGCGGACGGCACACGTCTGGTGCCAACGCGGCTCCCATCACAACGGGTTGGCGACCTCGATCAGGTTGCCGTCCGGATCGCGGAAGTACAGCGACAGGATCGGGCCGCGGGCGCCGGTGCGTTGCACCGGCCCGTCCTCGATCCGCACGGCGGCAGCGCGCAGTTCCTCGGCCACCTGCGCCAGCGGCGTGGCGGTGAGAAAGCACAGATCGGCCGAGCCCGGCGTAGGCACCTGGGCCTTCGGGTCGAACGCGTGACCATGCCGATGCAGGTTGATCTTCTGCTCGCCGAACGCCAGCGCCTTGCGGCCTTCGCCGAAGGTCACCACGCGCATGCCCAGCACCCGCGCATAGAACGCGCAGGTCGCCTCAATGTCGGCGACGGTGAGGACCAGATGGTCGAGATGGTCGATCTGCATTGCGGAACCCTCGTTGGATGACGGCAGCGCGGTTCACTCGCCGCGCGGCGGATGCGGCCCGAAGCGGCCGTAGGGGCGGCTGTCGTCGGCGCCGCGGCGCAGCACCTGCGCGGCGACCAGGCCGATGCCCAGCAACACCAGGCAGCAGGCGACCAGTGCGTTCCAGCCGCCGTGTTGCCACGCCGCACCGCTGAGCGAGCCGATCACGCTGGCGCCGGCGTAGTACGCCAGCAGGTACAGCGAGGCGGCATGGCCCTTGAACTGCCCGCCCAGGCGCCCGACCCAGGCGCTGGCCGCCGAATGCGCGACGAAGAAGCCGATGGTCAGCAGCACGATGCCGGCGATGACCGGCACCAGCGCATGCGCCAGGGTCAGCGCCACGCCGAGCGCCGCGGTGGCGATGCCGGCCAGCACCACCGGGCCGCGGCCGAACCGGTCCGAGGCTGCGCCGGCGACCGAGGACGACACGATGCCGAACACGTAGGCGCTGAAGATCATGCCGAGCTGGCTCTGGCTCAGCCCGAACTCCGGTCCGCCCAGGCGGAAGCCGGCGTAGTTGTAGACGCTGACGAACACGCCCATCGCCAGGAACGGGATCGCGAACAGCCACGGCAGGTGGCGATCGCGCAGATGCCCGCCCCAGGCGCGCAGGTGGAAGCGCAGATTCACTCCCTGGCGGCGCACGAAGTGCCGCGACGGCGGCAGCAGCCACACGAAGCCGACCGCGGCCAGCAGATCCACCGTGCTCAGCGTGGCCAGCGCAACGCGCCAGTCGAAGTGGTCGGCGAGCATGCTCATGCCGATGCGGCCGACCATGCCGCCGAACGCATTGCCGGCCACATACAGCCCGGTGGCAGCGCCGAGCCGGCTCGCCGGCAGTTCCTCGGCCAGGTACACCATCGCCACCGCCGGCACGCCGCCCAGGGCGATGCCGGACAGCGCGCGCACCACCACCAGGGAACCCCAGTGCGGCAGGCACGACGCCAGCAGGTTGAGCAGCGCGGCCAGCGCGATCGACACGAACATCAGCCCGCGCCGGCCCAGCGTTTCCGACACCGCGCCAGCGCAGAAGATCGCGATCGCCAGGCCGCCGGTGGCCAGCGACAGCGGCAGCGAACTGGCCGCCGCGCTGAGCCCGAACTCGCGTGCGAACTCGGGCAACAGCGGCTGCACGCTGTACAGCAGCGAGAAGGTGGCGAAGCCGGCCAGGAACAGCGCCAGGCGGATGCGCAACAGCGGCGCATCGTCCACGGCGTGCACCGGCGGGCATTGGCTGGAGGCGTTCACGGTGTGGGTCGCGGCGGAAAACGGATGGCCAGTATTCGCCTGCCGTCACCCGGCGTCCAATATATGATCGACCCACTCTCCATATGTTCTGGATATGACATGGAACTGCGCCACCTGCGCTACTTCCTGGCCGTGGCCGAGGCCGGGCACTTCACCCGCGCCGCCGCGCAGTTGGGCATCCAGCAACCGCCGCTGAGCCAGCAGATCCGCGCACTGGAGGAGGAACTGGGCACGCCGTTGTTCGTGCGCACACCGCGCGGCGCCGAACTCACCGATGCCGGTCGCGCCTTCCGCACCGAAGCCCGGCGCGTGCTCGCCGACCTGGAACGCGCCGGCGATGCCGCGCGCCGCGCCGCGCGCGGCGAGAGCGGTGTGCTGCGGCTCGGCTTCACCGCCTCGGCCGCGTTCAACCCGATCGTGCCGACCCTGGTGCGCGGCTTCCGCCGCGGCTGGCCGGCGGTGACACTGGCGCTGGAAGAGACCAACACCGCCGGCCTGCTCGCCGCACTGCTGCAGGGACGGCTGGATGCGGCCTTCATCCGCTACAGCGTAGCCACGCCCTCGGAACTGCAGTTGCTCAAGCTGCCCGACGAACCGATGAAGATCGCGGTGCCGGCGGCGCACCGCCTGGCCAAGCGCCGCCGCGCACCGCTGTCGGCGCTGGCCGGCGAACCCTTCATCCTGTTCCCGCGCAGCTTCGGCACCAGCCTGTACGACGAGATCCTCGATGCCTGCCGCCAGGCCGGCTTCGAACTGAAGATCGAACAGGAAGCGCCGCAGATGTCGTCCATCGTCAACCTGGTGGCCGCCGAACTGGGCGTGTCGGTGGTCCCCGCCTCGACCGCGCAGGTGCAGTTGCCCGGCGTGCGCTACCTGGACATCGAAGGCCGCGTGCCTATGGCGCGCCTGGCCCTGGCCGCGCTGCCGGCCACCGCACAGGCGATGCCGATCGTGCGCCACCTGTGGCAGTTGGCGCAGGGGCGTGCGGCGGGCAGGCGTGGGTAGTGGTGGCAGCACTCCCCTAGCGGCAATGTAGGAGTCAACTGTCATGCACCTGCGATGACAGGAGGAGCGTACGGGGCCTGATCGCGCGCGATGGCATTGAGCCAGCGCAGGAACTTGTGCATGCAGGCGACGATGGCGACCTTGGCCGGCTTGCCCGCTGCGCGCAGACGTGCGTAGGTGTTGGCCAAGGGGGATTTGGCGCGGATGCTGGCCCAGGTGGCCATGTACAGCACGCGCCGCACGTCGGCACGTCCGCCTTTGATGCGGCGCTGGCCTTTCCAGCAACCGCTGTCGTGATTGAACGGGGCCAGCCCGACCAGGGCAGCGAGCTTGCGTGGCGGCAGCGTGCCCAGCTCTGGCAGCCGCGCGGCCAGAACCGCGCGCAGGATCGTCCCGAGCCCAGGCACCTTGGGTAGGCTCGAGCAGGTCTTGCCCTGCTGCTCGATCTCCTGCGTCAACGTCTGGATCTGCTGGTTCAGCAGGGCGATCACCTCTCGGCAGCGGTGTTGCGCCTTGGCGCTGGTAATGTGTTCCAAGCGCCGCCGATGGGCATCGCGCTGGCCCACCAGGGTGGCACGCAGGTCCAGCAGTTCGCGAAGAGACTGCTGGTGCCCGGGCACCACGGGCGTGGGGGTGGTCGGGATGTGCTGGGCGGCGATGGCCAGCAGGCGCGCGTCCAGGGCATCGGTCTTGGCATGCAGGCCCAAGGCCTGGGCGAGCTTGCGCGGACGATCGGCGGCCATCCGCACTGCCGGCAGGTCCGCCTCTCGGAGCACCTGCAGCACGGCATGTTCGTAGCCGCCACTGGCTTCCAGCACGATCCGCTCGCAGTCCATCCCAGCCAGACGTTGGGCCAGCGCACGCTGCCCCTGTGGCGTATTGGGCTGGGTCCAGGCCTGCTCGTCCGGCAGGACATGAATGACCAGCTCAGCCTTGGATACATCGATCCCGACATGGCGCCGCATAGACGTTCTCCGCAGTAGACTCATGGACGAGAGCGCTCCTGCCGATGCCCATGCTTGTGGAGTTCGAGCTCGTCACTCGGGCAACTGTTCGGGCTTGTCAGGCAGGAGAACCGGAGTGCGGCGGCGCTGACTCCTACTCGTGCTTGCTGGCACTGCGGCTAAACGGCCTGCCGCACTCCGCTCTCACCTACAACGATAGACCCTTATTTGACACAAGCGGCTTTAGCCGCGAAGGGCTTTACCGATAGAGCTCATCGCCGCCAAAGCTCACTCGTGCGGGTGTGCTTGTCCGACGTGTAAATCAAGCAGAAACAGCAATAGCAATAGCAACGGCTTTCGCCTTGCGGCGAGTTACTTTTCTTTGCTCGCGCAAAGAAAAGTAACCAAAAGAAAGCGCGCCCTGCCTACGCGACCTCCGCGCTTCGCGCTCCGGGTCCGCGTCCATCCCGGGGATCCGCGGAAGGGGCATCCTGCCCCTGCCGCGGACGGCGCACGTCCTTGTGCGCCGCCCCTTCGGGGTTTTTCCCCGTGCTGGCCGCCGCTTCGGAAGGGAACCCGGTAAGTCAAAAGCCGAAGCAACAGCAAAGACCGAAGCGACTGCCGCTGCAGCGCACACCCCCGTCATTCCAGCGGCCGCCAGCGAATGCACTTCGCGTGGTAGCCCATGTCGGCTGTTGATTGTGGTGGACGCGCAACGACGCTGGTTTTCGAAGAAGCTGCAGGCGCGGTTGTGCGTGGCGTGCAGGTGGCTGTGCCGGCGTGTGCCCAGCTCAGGCGCATCACCATTGCAATGCCGTATGTATGCGCTCCGCAATAGCTTTTGCTATTGATGTTGCGTTGGCTATTGATGTTGCGTTGGCTTTTGACTTACTGGGTTCCCTTCCGCAGCGGCGGATGGGCCGGGGAAAAACCCGAAGGGCGGCGCACATGGATGTGCGCCGTTCGCGGCAGGGGCAGGATGCCCCTTCCGCGAATCCCCGGTGCATCCGCGGACCCGGAGCGCGTTAGCGCGGAGGGCGCGAGGCAGGGTGTGCTTTCTTTTGGTTACTTTTCTTTGCACAAGCAAAGAAAAGTAACTCGCCGCAAGGCGAAAGCCGTTGCTATTGCTATTGCTATTGCTATTGCTGTTGCTGCTTGATTTACGCGTCGGACAAGCACAACCGCAAGAGTGAGCTTTGGCAGCGATAAGCTCTATCGGTGAAGCCCGTCGCGGCTGAAGCCGCTCCTATGAGATACGAGGTACGAGGAACGCGACGCGCTCAGCCCAGATGCGTGCGCACCGCTTCGTCGATCTTGGCCGGCGGCACGAAGCCTGGCACCCGCGCCACTTCCTCGCCCTGGCGGAACAGCATCAGCGTCGGCGTCTGGCGCAGGCCCTGCGCGCGGAAGAACTCCTCGCCCACGTCTTCCATCTTCACCTTGAGCAGGGTCACGCCCTGCGCGCTCTCGCCCTCGGCGAAACGCTCCAGCGACTTGTCGAGCATGCGGCAGCCGGGGCAGTTGTCCTTGTTGAAATCGGCCAGCACGCGCGGGTGCGCGGCGAGGGCATCGGCGAACTGTTCGGCACTGGAAACGGTGATGGTGGTGAGCATGGAACGAAACCTTGTCTGATGTCGGAAGAAGCCCGGCGTGCGATGGGAACGCCGGCAATGCCAGGAAACGGATGAACGACGACGGCGTCAGCCGTTGCCAGGCAACGGCAACACCCTCGCAGCGAAGCCAGCCGTGCCCGCGGGAGCGGACTCGGCAGCGGCCACCGGCACATCGCCTGCCAACGACGCGCGCGCCGCGCGCAACGCCAGCACCTGCGCGCACCACGCGTCGATGGCCGCGTTGTCGCGGTCGCCGTGCGGCATCTGCTCGATCTCCAGCAACGGATAAGCGCTGTCGAAGAACCGCGCGATGCGCTTGACCGCCCCGCAGTAGTACTCCAGCCCCCACTGCGTTTCGCCGGTGCCGAACGCCGCCACCTCGATCGTCTTGCCGGCCGCCTCGACCAACTCGGCGATATAGCGCTTCATCTCCGCCGGCGTGCGCCCGGCGTTGTCGCTCCAACTGCCGAGCAGATGCAGGTCGAAGTCCGCCGCACGCGCGGCGTCGCCGAGCGCGCCCTGCAACGTCTGCAGGTCGGTGTGGATCCAGGTGACCGCGTGCCCGGCCGCCTCGCACTGCGCATGCACGCGGCGGGCGACGTCGCGGGTGTTGCCGCTGAGCGAAGCGTAGGCGAGCAGGATGTGCATGGGGCGGGGATTTGGGATTCGGGATTGGGGATTCGCAAAAGCGGGGTTCGACGTTGCTGTTACGAATCCCGAATGCCGGGCTTTTCAGCAGCCGAACGGCTGATCATCCCCAATCCCGGCTCCTCACAGATCGTCGAAACCGTTGTCCGAGTTGGTCTTCTTGTAGCTGGCGTTGCGCATCTCGAAGAAGTCGGTCTTGGTTTCGGTGAAGTTGTCGGCGTAGGCCTTGATCCAGGGCATCACGTTGTCGCTGGCGCCGCTGTACAGCTTCTCGATGCCGAGCATGCCGGACATCTTGTTGGCGCGGTACTTCACGTACTGGATCATCTCGTCCACGTCGATGCCCTCGATGCCGTCGAGCACTTCCGAGGACCACTCGGTCTCCAGGCGGATCGCATGCTCGAAGGCCTGGTGCACGTAGTCGGTCAGTTCGTTGGTCTGCAGCTCGGCGTTCTCGCCGATGATGGCGCGGATCAGCTCGCTGATGAACTTGGTGTGGGCCAGCTCGTCGCGGTTGATGAAGCTGATGATCTTGCCGGTGCCGGTCATGCGGTTCTGCCGCACCAGGTTGTAGAAGTACGCGAAGCCGGAATAGAAGTTGATGCCTTCCAGGATCGAGGACTGGATCAGCGAGCGCAGCAGGGTCTCTGCGGTCTTCTCGCGCATGAAGTCGTCGTAGGCCTGCATGATCGGCTGGTTGCGCGCGATGATGGTCGGATGCGTGCGCGCGATCTCGAACACGCGGTTCTGGTCGGCCAGGCCGGCGATCGAGGCCAGCACGTACGAGTAGCTCTCGTTGTGGATCACTTCCTGCTGGCCGATGATCGCGGCGTTGGCGTGCGCGGCCGGGTCGGTGATGTATTCGGCGACGTTGTAGATGAAGCGCGTCTGCGGCGAATCCAGCGTGGCCAGCAGGCCGATGATCGAGTCGTAGGCGTTCTTCTCGCGCGCCGACAGCTCCCCGTACTGCTTGGCATCGCCCTTCATGTCCACTTCGTCGGGGATCCAGAAGTTGGTCGACAGCTCCTTGTACGCCCGGTAGAAGGACGGGTACGGGATGTCGTTCCAGTTGAGGATGCCGCTGGTGGTGCCGTTGATGATGCCGGTGGAACGGTTGGGGTGCAGCGGTTCGAGGATCTTGATGCGGTCGAGCGCGATGGCCATGGATGTGCTTCGGTAGTCGGGTGAACGGCGCCGGCGGACGGCGCGGGAATGCGGGACGCGCGCGACAGGACCGGCCTGCCGCGCGGCGCGGGCGTCAGACGCCGGCGATCAGCTCGAGCACCACTCGCACTCGCTGATGTCGATGTCGTTGGAACGCACGTAGTACGTGGTCTTCAGGCCTTCCTTCCACGCGGTCATGTGCAGGTCCAGCAGGGTGCTGGCGCGGATGCCGCTGGGCACGTAGAAGTTGAAGCTTATCGACTGGTCGACGTGGCGCTGGCGGCGCGCGTTCTGGCGCACGCTGGCGAACTGGTCGACCTTGTAGGCGCCCTTCTCGTAGTACGGGTAGGTGTCCACGGTCAGCCCCGGCGCCACCACCGGACGGCGGAAGTCTTTCTTCTCTTCGTAGTAGAACGCGCTGTAGATCGGGTCGATCGACGCGGTGGAGCCGGCGATCTGCGCGGTGCTCATGTTCGGCGCCACCGCCACCATCCAGGCGTTGCGCACGCCGTGCACGCTCACCTGCGCGGCCAGTTCCTGCCACTCGGCGCTGTCGTAGCCGCGCTTGGTGAAGTACTCGCCGTTCTGCCAGTCGCTGCCCTTGAACACCTTGTACGCGCCCTTCTCCTTGGCCAGCGCCAGGCTCGCCTGGATGGTCAGGTAGTTGATGCGCTCGTACAGCGAATCGCTGTACGCCTCGGCGTCCGGCGAATTCCAGTCGATGCCCTTCTGCGCCAGCAGGTGGTGCCAGCCGAAGGTGCCCAGGCCGATCGCGCGGTACTTCTGGTTGGTGATGGTGGCCTGCGGCACCGGCAGCTCGTTGAGGTCGATGACGTTGTCGAGCATGCGCACCTGGACGCGGATCAGCCGCTCCAGGATGTCCGGCGAGAGGAGGTCCGGCTGCGCGGTGACCGCGCGGCCCAGGTTCACCGAGGACAGGTTGCACACGACGAAGTCGCCGGCCTGCTTGGTGGTGACGATCTGGTCGCCGCTGATCATCTCCTGGATGACCCGCGTCGGGCTCATGTTCTGCAGGATCTCGGTGCACAGGTTGCTGGAATAGACCATGCCCTGGTGCTTGTTCGGGTTCATGCGATTGACTTCGTCGCGATAGAACATGAACGGGTTGCCGGTCTCCAGCTGGCTGACCATGATCCGCTTGAACATGTCGATGGCCTTGACCACCTTGCGGCCGATGCGCTCGTCGGCCACCACTTCCTCGTAACGGGCGCGGAAGCTGCCTTCGCCGCGCTTCTCGTCGAAGAAGTCCTGCAGGTACCAGCCCTTGACCTCCTTCACCTCGTGCGGGTCGAACAGGTACCACTCGCCGCGGCGCTCCACCGCTTCCATGAAGATGTCCGGCACGCACACCGCGGTGAACACGTCGTGCGCGCGCAGGCGCTGGTCGCCGTTGTTCAGGCGCAGGTCCAGGAACGCCTCGATGTCGCGGTGCCAGATGTCCAGGTACACGGCGATGGCGCCCTTGCGCTGGCCGAGCTGGTCCACCGACACGGCGGTGTTGTTGAGCTGCTTGATCCACGGCACCACGCCGCCGCTGGAGTTCTTCACGCCGCGGATCGCCGAACCGGACGAACGCACGTAGCCCAGGTAGGCGCCGACGCCGCCGCCGTGCTTGGACACGCGCGCCACGTCGGTGTTGGAGTCGTAGATGCCCTGCAGGCTGTCGTCGACGGTGTCGATGAAGCAGCTCGACAGCTGCCCGCCGATCTTGCCGGCGTTGGCCAGGGTCGGCGTGGCCACGGTCATGTACAGGTTGGACAGCGCCCAGTAGGCCTCGCCGACCAGCTGCATGCGGCGCTCGCGCGGCTTCTCGTCCTGCATCAGGTACAGGGCGATGGTCAGCCAGCGCTCCTGCGGCAGTTCGTAGACCTTGCGCGAGTTGTCGGTGGCCAGGTAACGCGTGGCCAGCAGGTACAGGCCGTTGTAGGCGAACAGCTTGTCGCGCTCCGGATCGATCATGCGGCCGGCTTCGGCCAGTTCGTCCTTGGAGTAGTTCTTGAGGATGTCGATCGAGTACACGCCGCGGTCGGCCAGGCTTTCCTGGAGGCCGACGTAGGAGCCGTACTTCTCGCCGGCATCGTAGAAACGGTTCTTGCTGGCGCGCTTGTACAGGCGGTCCAGGTACAGGCGCGCGGCGAAGTACTCCCACTCCGGCGTGGCGATGTCCACGCGCGACTCGGCCTCGCGGATCAGGTAGTCGACCATGTCGTCGGCCGACAGGCTTTCCTTCTTCTCGATGAAGGCGAAGGCCTTGCGCTCGTAGTCGCTCACGTCCAGCTGCGGGAACTCGGCGTGGATCCGGTCCAGGGTGCGCTGCAGGCGCGAGCGGTCGAAGGCCATGCGGCGGTTGCCGCCGTCCTTGACGATCCAGGTCACGGCGCGCTGGTCGTTGCTCGGCTCGCTGCTGGCCGTCGGCTCAGGCTGGGCAGTGGCGGCAGCGGTCGTGGGGTCGACGGCGGCGTCGACGGATGCGGTGGCCGGCAGGCTGTGGGTCTGGCTCATGAAGGTCTCCAAGCGTAGTGCACGCGGCCGCCCGACCCTCGCAGGCAGCGGTCCGACCGGGTTCAATGGTGGGCAGGCGGTGTCGCGAAGACTGCAAACGGCGCAGGCACCGGGCCTGCGGGCGGTCAACGCTGCACCGACCCTCTCCCCCCGGAGAGCGCGCGGTCGGCGCCGCGCGGTGTGCTTCGCGCGGCTGTCGGCAGGTCTTCGGGCTGATGGGCAACGGCCGTGGCCGGTTCCTAGCCCGTCGCTTCCCAAGGCGGGCGCCTCAGTGCGGATGACGGGTTCGTTCCCAATTACCG
The DNA here is from genome assembly GCF_009192885.1 of Xanthomonas sp. LMG 12462. Lineage (NCBI taxonomy): Bacteria > Pseudomonadati > Pseudomonadota > Gammaproteobacteria > Lysobacterales > Lysobacteraceae > Xanthomonas > Xanthomonas sp. LMG 12462. Next base: position 42,597 of record NZ_NMPP01000082.1, read on the forward strand.
CTGCGGGGCAGCGCCGGAGTTGGCGTTGGCACGCCGCACCGGCTTCCCTTTTGATCCCGCGGCTTGGGGCCGCCGGAACCGACCACCCCAAGATAGTGGGGTCGGTCGGCGACGTCAACGCTAAATATGGGTGAAATTACGAAAACCTAAGCCTGGCAACGGTTTGCCGACGACAGCCGATTCCGGCCCTGCCGCGGCAGCCAGTCGTGGCCGTGACGGGGCCGTGAAGCCGGCCGCGGACAGGCGCATCCCTGCCCCCGAACTTCCGCCGACACCGCACCCTCGCCTACGGCCGGCACGGCACCACGGTGCCGCTCGCATCGGTGCAGGTGCCGGTGTGGACGATGCTGCCGTCCTGCACGCTGGTGCTGCCCTGGTAGCTGCCCTGCGTGCCATCGACGCTGCTCTGGCGGCTGCCGCTGAGCGTGCCGTCGGCGGCCCGGGCCAGGCTACCGCTGCTGCTCGCGCTGGCGCCGTCGGCGCGCTGGACGCTGGCACTGCCCTGGCGGCTGGCGCTGCCGTCGGCGTTGCGCTCGGCGCTGCCTTGGCGCGTGGCGCTGCCGCCGGCGGCGGTCGTGCGGGTAGCGGCGCTGCGCGCGCTGGCGTTGCCCTGGCCGTCGGCCTGCCATTGGCGGGCGCGCTGCACGCTGCCGTGCGCGCCGCTGGCGCTGGCCTGCACGGCGGCGTGGCGGACGCCGTCGGTGCCGCCGGCGGTGCGCGTGCGGGTGTGTTCGCGTGCCGGTGCACTGGGCGCGACTAGGACGCCGGCGGCCAGCGCCAGCAGCAAGGGAGTGATGCGACAGGACAGCGACATGGCGTTCTCCGGTGACGGCAGCGGCGTGCTGCCGAGCGTCACCGTAGCCATGGCGCCGGCGCCGCGGGCGCCGCATCGACCAGCAAATGTTGCCGAACGCCGCGGCGGAAACATCCGCTTACAGTTGCGCCGCGGCGGCCGTTGCCGCGGGGCCGCGGCGCAACCGATAGTGGCGTCCATGGACGATGCCGCGCCCGCTCCCCGCCTGCTGCTGGTCGACGACGACGACCGCCTGCGCGCCCTGCTGTGCCGCTACCTGGAGAGCCAGGGCTTCGCGGTCAAGGCGGTGGCCGATGGCGTGCAACTGCAGCAGGCGCTGGCGCGCGGCCACTACGACCTGGTGGTGCTGGACCTGATGCTGCCCGGCGAGAACGGCCTGGAGATCTGCCGACGCCTGCGCGGCCAGGGCGACCACACCCCGATCGTGATGCTGACCGCCAAGGGCGACGAGATCGACCGCATCGTCGGCCTGGAGATCGGCGCCGACGACTACCTGCCCAAGCCGGTCAACCCGCGCGAGCTGCTGGCGCGGATCCGCGCGGTGCTGCGCCGTACCCGCCCGGGCGGGGCCGGCGCGCCGCAGCCTGACGGCGGCGAGATCGGCTTCGGCCGCTTCCGCCTGCACCTGGGGCGGCGCGAGCTGCGCCGCGACGGCGAGCCGCTGAAACTCACCACCGCCGAGTTCGCGGTGCTGTCGGTGCTGCTGCGGCACCCGCAGCAGCCGCTGAGCCGCGACCGCCTCTCCAGCCTGGCGCACGGCCGCGAACACGAGCCGCTGGGGCGCAGCATCGACGTGATCGTGGCGCGGCTGCGCAAGCTGCTGGAGGACGACGTGCGCACGCCGCGGCTGATCCAGACCGTGTGGGGCGTGGGCTATGTGTACGTGCCGCCGGAGCCGCAGGCGTGAGCGCGCCGGCTTCCCGCGTCGCCGGCTGGCCGCGCAGCCTGTTCGGGCAACTGGCGCTGGTGATCGCGCTGGTGCTGGCCGGCGCCGGCCTGCTGGCGCTGCTGCTCGGCCGCGAACTGGCAGTGCGGCCGGCAGCGCAGCAGCAACTGCGCATGCTGCACGGCTTCGCCAATGTCGCCGAGGCGCTGCAGCGCTCGCCGGCCGCTGCGGCGCTGACGCCGGCGTTGCGCGAAGCCGGGCTGCAACTGCGCAGCGCGCCGCCCACCGCCAGCGCCGCCGGCCCGCTGGCCGACGCGATGCAGCGCCGCGCGGCCGATCAGCTCGGCCCCGGGCGCGCGTTGCGCCGCGATGCCGACGGCACCCTGTGGCTGCACCTGGCCACGCCGACCCCGCTGTGGGTGGCGTTCTCCAGCCAGCCGCGCGAGCACGGCCTGCGCCGGTTCTCGGTGGCGATGCTGGCCGGTTGCGCGCTGCTGGTCTGGCTGGCCGCTGCGCTGGTCGCGCGGCGCCTGGTGCGGCCGCTGCGGCAACTGGCGCAGGCCGCGCCGCACCTGGTCCGCGGCGAACAGGCCGCACCGATCGCCACCGGCGGTCCGCGCGAGGTCGCCGCGCTGGCGCAAGCGCTCACCGCGGCCAGCGCCGACGTGCGCCACGCCGCCGCCGAGCGTGCGCTGCTGCTGGCCGGCATCTCCCACGACCTGCGCACCCCGCTGACCCGGCTGCAGTACGCGCTGGCGCTGCTGCCGCAGGTGGAGCCGGAACTGCGCGAAGGCATGGAGCGCGACATCGGCGAGATCGACGCGATCCTGGCGCAGTTCATCGCCTACGCCCGCGACGGCCGCGACGAACCTGCCGTCGCGCTGGACCTGGCCGACCTCTGCCGGCAGGCGCTGGGCGCGGCGCAGCCCGGCTGGGAGGCCGTCCTGCCCGCGCAGGCGCCGCTGCACGGGCGGCCGCTGGCGCTGCAGCGCGCGCTCGGCAACCTCATCGGCAATGCCGAACGGCATGGCGCGGCGCCGTTCCGGCTGCGCCTGCACGGCGACGGCGGCGATGGCTGGCGCATCGAGATGCGCGACCACGGCCCCGGCCTGGACCCGGCGCTGGCTGCGCGCGCGTTGCAGCCGTTCGTGCACGGCGGCCATGGCGGCAGCGGACTGGGCCTGGCGATCGTCGAGCGCGTCGCGCGCCAGCATCGCGGCGCGTTGCTGCTGCAACCCATCGCCCCACACGGCCTGTGCGCCATCCTGCACCTGCGCCCGGCCTGAACCCGGCGCGCGCCGACGCCCGCACGCGTCGGCCGCGCCACGCCCCTCCTCGCCGTCCTCCATGGAGTGATCCGCCCATGCGCCTGTCCCGCCCCTCGCCCACCCACTGCCTGCTCGCCCTGATGTTGCTGCTGCCGTTGCTCGCCGCCCCCGTCCACGCCCAGGACGGGCGCCTGCGCGCCCGCCTGCTGCAGCGCCTGGCCACGCGCGACGGCGCCGACGGCGCACGCGCGCCCTTGCCCACCGGCGCTCAGGTGCTGCGCGACGTCGCCTACGGCCCGGACCCGGCGCAGCGCATGGACGTGTACCTGCCGGCCGGCGCACGTCAGGCGCCGCTGATCGTGATGGTGCACGGCGGCGGCTGGGCCGACGGCGACAAGGACAACCCCGGCGTGGCCGCCAACAAGGTCGCGCACTGGCTGCCGCAGGGCCATGTGCTGGTGTCGCTGAACTACCGCCTGCTGCCGCAGGCGACGCCGCTGCAGCAGGCGGAAGACGTGGCGCGCGCGGTCGCGCGGATCCAGCAACTGGCGCCGCAGTGGGGCGCCGACTCGGCGCGCCTGGTGTTGATGGGCCACTCGGCCGGCGCGCATCTGGTGAGCCTGCTGGACCTGTCGCCGGACCTGCTGGCGCAGGCCGGGGCGCGCCGCCCGCTGGGCACAGTGGCGCTGGACAGTGCGGCGATGGACGTGGAGCAGGTGATGCAGCAGCGGCATCTGCCGCTGTACGACCGCGCCTTCGGCAGTGTCCGCAGCGACTGGATCGCCGCCTCGCCGTACCACGTCATGGGTGCCAGCGCGCCGCCGCTGCTGGCGGTGTGCTCCAGCCGCCGTGCCGATGCCTGCGCGCAGGCGCGCCACTTGGCCAGCAAGGCCGGCGCCCGCGGCATCCGCGTCGAGGTGCTGCCGCAGGATGCCAGCCACGCGGAGATCAACCGCGACCTGGGCCTGCCCTCGGCCTATACCGCGGCGGTGGACGCGTTCCTGCACACGCTGCGCTGAGCGCCGCGCACGGCCCCCACGACAACCGGGCTCAGGTCACCATGCACTGCTGCAGCAGCAACGGCAGCGCCACCGCGGCGCTGTCGCGCCAGTGCAGGTCGGCGCGCGCCGACAGCGCGCTGGGTTCGGGATTGATCTCGACCACGCAGGCGCCGCGCTCCTTGGCCTGCAGCGGCAGACTGGCGGCCGGATAGACCAGGCCGGAACTGCCGATCACCAGCACCAGGTCGGCGTCGTCGGCCGCGGTCTGCGCGCGCGCCCACTCCGCCGCCGGCAACGCCTCGCCGAACCACACCACGCCCGGGCGCACCGTGCCGCCGCAGGCCGCGCACACCGGCGGCACCAGGCGCTGGCTGGGCGTGTGCACGTCGATCGGCGGCAGCAAGCCGCGCCAGGGCTGGCCGCAGTCGCTGCAGCGCAGCGCCGACAGGCGGCCGTGCACGTGCGCGGCGACCTCGCTGCCGGCACGCTGGTGCAGGTCGTCCACGTTCTGGGTCACCAGGGTGGTGTGGCGGACCTCGGCCAGGCGCGCCAGCGCCAGGTGCCCGGCGTGCGGTTGCGCCTGCGCCACGATCGCCATGCGCCAGCGGTACCAGCCCCAGACCAGGGCGGGGTCGGCACGCCAGGCGTCCTCGGTGGCCAGTTGCTCGGGATCGAAGCGCGACCACAGGCTGTCGTCCTGGCCACGGAAGGTCGGTACCCCGCTCTCGGCGGACATGCCGGCACCGGTCAGCACCAGCAGACGGCGTGCGCCCTGGATGAAGGCGGCGACGGTCTCGGCGTTGTAGGCGGAACTGAGCATGGCGCGCCCGATTTGATCAAGCTCACACTATTGCACCCCCGCGGGGTGGCCTCAATGTGCGTGGCAACACGCGCGGCGCCCACAACGCGAACGGGCGGCCAGTGGCCGCCCGTCGTGTGTCGCCCTGGACCGGCGCAGGCGCCGGCCCGGACATCGCGCTGGCTCAGTCGAGCACGACCAGCTTGACGTCGATGTTGCCGCGGGTGGCGTTGGAGTACGGGCACACCTGGTGCGCCTTCTCCACCAGCGATTCCAGCGTCGCACGCTCCAGGCCCGGCGCGGCGATGCGCAGTTCCACGGCGATGCCGAAGCCGCCCGGGATCTGGCCGATGCCGACATGACCCTCGATGCTCGTCTCGGCCGGCAGCGCCACCTTCTCCTGCCCGGCGACGAACTTCAGCGCACCGATGAAGCAGGCCGAGTAGCCGGCCGCGAACAGCTGCTCCGGGTTGGTGCCGTCGCCGCCGGCGCCGCCGAGTTCGCGCGGGGTCGACAGCTTGACGTCCAGCGCCTTGTCCGGGGTGGCGGCGCGGCCGTCGCGGCCCCCGGTGGCGGTGGCAGTGGCGGTGTAGGCGATGGTGGTCGGTGAAACCATGGTGGTTCTCCTTCGAGGGCGGCGCCGCGGCGCCATGGGGTAGAGGGAAATGCGTAGAGGGAAATGCGCGATCGGGACGGGAATCGGTCAGGCCGCGGCCTGCAACTTGCCGCGGACCTCTTCAAGGTCGTGCTTGAGCCGGGTCAGTTGCTGCAGGTCGCAGGCGACCGCGCACAGCACGCCTTCCGGCACCGCCTGCGCGCGCGCGCGCAGGGCCTGGCCGTCGGCGGTCAGCGCGATCAGCACGCGGCGCTCGTCCTCGGCCGCGCGGCTGCGGGTCAGCAGACCGATCGCCTCCAGGCGCTTGAGCAACGGCGTCAGCGTGGCCGAATCCAGGAACAGCTTCTCGCCGATGTCCGAGACGCTGCGCTGGTCCTGCTCCCACAGCACCAGCATCACCAAGTACTGCGGATAGGTCAGGCCGAGGTCGCGCAGCAGCCCGCGGTAGAGCTTGTGCATGGCCAGGTTGGCCGAATACAGCGCGAAGCACAGCTGGGTATCCAGCTTCAGCAGCGCGGTGGCGTCGGGGGCGGAGGTACGGTCCATGGGCACTACATTACATAGCGCGCTACTTAATAGCAAGCGATATTCATGCTCCGCAGACTCCTCGCTGAAGCCGGCGCCGCCCTCCCCCTCCTGCTGCGAGCGGCGCAGGACTACGCTGCGCGCAACTCGAGGAGCTTCCGCATGCGCGCATCGTTCCTGCTGCTGGCCGCGCTCGGCGCTGCCCCCATCGTGCCCAAGGCCGTGCCCAACACCCTGCCCGACGGCCCGGTGCTGGTGGGTGCCGGTGCCGACGCGCTGGCCCGCGAAACCCGTCGCCAGTGCCCCGGCGTGCCGACCGACCGGCTCACCCCGGCCGATCTGCTCGATGCCGAGGAGACGTTTCGCGATGGGCTGTCCGCGGCGCAGCGCCAGGCCATGGACCGGCAGTTGCCGCAGGACGGCGCGTCCGGGCCGGCCCGCTGCGCGCACAGCGCAGGCGGCGCCAGTTGCCCGGCGGCCGCCTATCTGGAAGAGATCGCCGGCGCAGGCCTGATGCCGCGCTTCGTCGCCGGGCTGTGTGCGCCCGGCGCGGTGCGCTGAGCGTCCGCAGACGCTCCTGCGCTCAGACCCGGTGCGCCGCCGCCAGGTACTCGGCGCTCTGCATTTCGATCAGGCGCGAGGCGGTGCGCTCGAACGCACCGGCCAGGCGCTCGCCGGTGTACAGCAGCGGCGGCGGATCCTGCGCGGTGCAGACCAGGTTGACGTGGCGGTCGTACAGCTCGTCGATCAGGTTGACGAAGCGCCGCGCCGCATCCTCGTTCATGCGGCCGAAATGCGGGATGCCGCCGAGCAGCACGGTGGTGAACTCATGCGCGATCTCGATGTAGTCGCTGGGACCGCGCGGGCCTTCGCACAAGGCGACGAAATCGAACCAGACGATGCTCTTGCCGCGCGCGCGCACCGGGATCTTGCGCCCTTCCAGTTCGATGTTGCCGCGGCGCGCCTCGGCATTGCCGGTCAGCGCGCTCCAGCGCTCGCCCAGCCAGGCATCGCTGTCCTCGGCCAGCGGCGCGCGGTACACCGGCGAGCGGGTCAGCGCGCGCATGCGGTAGTCCTCGGTGCCTTCGGCGTACAGCTCCACGCAATAGGTCTGCAGCAGGCCGATCGCCGGCAGGAAGCTCTCGCGCTGCAGGCCGTTGAGGTACAGGTTCTGCGGCGCGGTGTTGGAGGTGGTGACCAGGGTCACGCCCTCGGCGAACAGGCGCTCGAGCAGGCGCGACAGCAGCATCGCATCGCCGATGTCGGTGACGAAGAACTCGTCCAGCACCAGCACGCGCAGCCGGCTGCGCCACTCCTGCGCGATCTTCGCCAGCGGATCGCTCTGCCCGGCGTGCTCGCGCAGGCGCTCGTGCACGCCGCGCATGAAGCGGTGGAAATGCGTGCGGTACTTCCGCGCGATCGGCAGGCCGTCGTAGAACAGATCGACCAGGAAGGTCTTGCCGCGGCCGACCCCGCCCCAGAAGTACAGCCCGCGCACCGGCTCGGGCTTTTTCCAGAACGCCGACAGCCGGTCCAGCCAGCCCTCCTGGTCGCCGTCCACGATCGCGGTATGGATGCGGTCCAGTTCGGCCAGCGCCGCATGCTGCGCCGGATCGTCGCGCCAGTCGCCGCGCGCCACGCCTTCGGCGTAGCGCTGCGACGGCAATGCCGCCGCGCTCACGCCTGTGCCGCCGGCAGCCAGGCCTTGACCGCGTGCTGCAACGCGCCGCGCAGGTCGATCAGCTTGCGATGGAAGAAGTGGCTGGTGTCGGGCATGCGCACCAGTTCCGGCTGTGCCTCCAGGGTCTCCAGCCAGTCGTACACGGCTTGAGGATCGACGATCTCGTCGGCCTCGCCCTGGATCACCAGCCACTGCGGCGGCGGCGCCATGCCGGAAAAATCCCAGCGCCCGGCCGGCGGCGCGATCGAGATCAGCACCTGCGGCTGCAGCGCGGCGCTGGCGCGCAGCGAGACGTAGGCGCCGAAGCTGAAACCTGCGAGCCACAGCGCGTCGTGCGGACGCTGATCGCGCACCCAGGCGGCCACCGCGGCCAGGTCCTGCTGCTCGCCGTCGCCGTGGTCGAAGCTGCCGGCGGAGGCGCCGACGCTGCGGAAGTTGAAGCGCACCACGCGCACGCCCAGCTCGCGCAGCGCGCGCGCGACCATGGTCACCACCTTGTTGTGCATGCTGCCGCCCTCGGTGGACAGCGGATGGCAGACGATGGCGGTGACCGGCAGCGCGGCGACGTCGGCGTCGGGCAGATCGACCGCGGCCTCGATCGGGCCGGCGGGGCCTTGCAGCGTCAGTGCGCCGGAAGCGGTGGGGAAAGCGGGAGAGGTCATGCGGTCATAATACCGGGGCTGGGTCGCGGCCACATGCCGAAGCGGTGCACGCAGCGTTCTTTTTCCTCCCGATCCGGATCCTGCGTGTGGTCTTCGTCCTGTTGAGTGTGGTGTGCAGCGTGCTGGTCTCGGCGCTGCTGAAGCTGGCGCCGCAGCGGCGCATCGACCTGGCCCAGGCGGTGACCTGGAACTACCTGGCGGCGCTGCTGCTGTGCGCCGCCCTGCTGCAGCCGCCGCTGGCCGCGCTGGGCGATGCGCGCACGCCGTGGGTGTCGCTGCTGGCGCTGGGCGTGTTGCTGCCGAGCCTGTTCCTGGTGCTGGGCCGCACGGTGGCCAACGCCGGCATCGTGCGCACCGACGCGGCGCAGCGGCTGTCGCTGCTGCTGTCGCTGGCGGCGGCCTTCCTCTGGTTCGGCGAACGCGCCAACGGCGCCAAGCTGGCCGGCCTGGCGCTGGGCCTGCTGGCGATCGTCGGTATCGTGCAGCGACCGCAGGCGGCCGCGCACAGCACCGCGCGCACCACGCCGTGGCTGCTGCTGGTGTGGGTCGGCTTCGCCGCGATCGACGTGCTGCTCAAGCGCATCGCCCAGGCCGGCACGCCGTTCGCCGCCTCGCTGCTGGTCGCCTTCGCGCTGGCCTTCGTGCTGCTGCTGGGCGTGCAACTGTGGCGCCACCTGCGCGGCACCGTCCCGTTGGCCTGGCGCAACCTCGGCGCCGGCCTGCTGCTGGGCGCGCTCAACTTCGGCAACATCCTGTTCTACGTGCGCGCGCACCAGGCCCTGCCGGACAGCCCGGCCAGCGTGTTCGCGGCGATGAACCTGGGTGTGATCGGCCTGGGCACCTTGCTCGGCATCGCCGTGTTCGGCGAACGCACCACCCGCTGGAACCGCCTCGGCCTGCTGCTGGCGGTGCCGGCGATCGTCCTGATCGCGATGGGCACGCGCGTCTAGCCCACAGCGCGCCTGCGCATCGACGCGCGACTTCCGCATCCCACCCGCCTCAGCGCATCCAGGCTGGAGACGGACCGGCGCAAATCGAGCAACGGCACCGGAATCACGGTGGGGCGCCCTGGCGCAGGCAGCTAACCATCAGCACCCGCACCCCGCTCTTACGATTCCCCACTCCCGATTCCCCATTCCCGGCCCTTCAGCGCCTCCACACCGGAAACGGATCTTCCAAGCCCTGCCACACCACCGGCCCCTGCCGCAGTTCGGCGTCGTCGAGCAGGCAGGCATCGAGTTCGGCGCGCACCCGCGCCTCGTCCAGGCCGACGCCGATCACCGCCAGTTCCTGGCGGCGATCGCCCCACAGCGGATGCCACATCGCCCGCAGCGCCGCGTACTCGCGGGCGTCGCCGACCTCTTCGGCCTGCGGCGGCGGCGCGTTCCAGCACGCGGTCTGCTGGCGCTGCCAGCCGAGCTCGGTGTACGGCAGCGGCGATGGCGGCAGCGCCAGCGGCGTGTCCAGCAGGCCGCGGTCCACGCGCTCGCGTGCCGCGTACCAGAAGCCGGCCGCCTGGGTCTGGGTGGCCGCGCCGACGATGGACAGTTCGCCGACCCAGTCCATGCGGCTGGCCAGCCAGAAGAAGCCCTTGCTGCGGATCACGTCGCGCAGGCCGCCTTGCGCCAGCCGCGCGAAGCGCAGCGGATGGAACGGCCGGCGCGCGCGATAGACGAAGCTTTCGATGCCGAACTGTTCGGTCTCCGGCGCGTGCTCGCCGCGCAGCGCCTGCATCCAGCCCGGCGCCAGCTGCGCGCGCACGAAGTCGAAGCGGCCGGTATCCACCACCAGCTCCAGCGGCACGTCGCCACGGCTGGCCTCGACGATGCGCGCATCGCGGTTGAGCGCGCGCAGCACCGCGCGGGTGCGGTCGAGCGTGACCGTATCGGTCAGGTCGGCCTTGCTGATCACGATCACGTCGGCGAACTCGATCTGCTCCACCAGCAGGTTGACCAGCCCGCGGTCGTCGTCGTCCCCGGCCTGCAGGCCACGGTCGGCCAGGCGCTCGGCCGAGCCGAAATCGCGCAGGAAGCTCACCCCGTCGACCACGGTGAGCATGGTGTCCAGGCGCGCGACATCGGCCAGGCCGCGGCCGTCGGCATCGCGCACAGCGAAGGTCGCGGCCACCGGCATCGGCTCGGAGATGCCGGTGGATTCGATCAACAGGTAGTCGTAGCGCCCGCTCTCGGCCAGGCGCTGCACCTCCTGGCGCAGGTCGTCGCGCAAGGTGCAGCAGATGCAGCCGTTGCTGAACTCGACCAGGGTCTCTTCGGTGCGACTGAGCGCGGCGCCGCCGTCGCGGATCAGCGCCGCGTCGATGTTGACCTCGCTCATGTCGTTGACGATCACCGCCACCCGGCGCCCATCGCGGTTGTGCAGCACGCGGTTGAGCAGGGTGGTCTTGCCGGCACCCAGGAAGCCGGACAGGACGGTGACGGGAAGGCGGGAATCGGAAACGGCGGACGTGGACATGGCGGGCATCGGCGCGGAGGCGTGGCGGGCTGGAAATGTTACTATATAACACTTGATGCATTGGAGTGATCGTCCATGAAATCCCTGCCGCAATCCTTCTTCGACGCCTCGGCGATGGTGTTGTCCGGGCTGTGTCTGCTGCACTGCCTGGCGTTGCCGTTGCTGGCCGCGGCGTTGCCGCTGTTCGGCGTCTGGGCCGAGGCCGAGTGGGTGCACGTGGTGTTCGTGGCGATCGCCGCGCCGTTGGCGGGGCTGGCGCTGTGGCGCGGGCACCAGCGCGACGCGCTGCCCTGGCCGCTGTGGACGCTGGCGGCACTGGGCCTGCTCGGTCTGTTGGCCGGCGCTTTTGGCATTCCCGACGAGGCCAGCGAGACCGCGATGACGGTGAGCGGCAGTCTGGCGTTGGCCAGTGCGCATCTGTGGAACTGGCGCCGGCATCGGCGGCGTTGCCGGCATTGAGCCCGGGCGCACGCTATGCCGCATGGCGCATGACGTGCGGTCGCCGAACGGCAACATGATCAAGGCGCGGTTTGCTGTGGTGGTCGCCTTGGCAGTTGCCGTTGCCTCTGCTGTTGCCGACGCTTTGGCAGTTGCTGTTGTTGCTCTGGTTGTTGCTCTGGTTGTTGCTGCTGCTCTGGCTTTTGCTCTGGCTTTTGATTTACCGGGTTCCCTTCCGCAGCGGCGGATGGACCGGGGAAAAACCCGAAGGGCGGCGCACATGGATGTGCGCCGTTCGCGGCAGGGGCAGGATGCCCCTTCCGCGAATCCCCGGTGCATCCGCGGACCCGGAGCGCGCAGCGCGGAGGGCGCAAGGCAGGGCGCGCTTTCTTTTGGTTACCTTTTCTTTGCGCGAGCAAAGAAGCGCTTCTCAGCAGCCGAAGGCTGATCAAAGTAACTCGCCCGAAAGGGCGAAAGCCTTTGCTGTTGCTTCAAGCTCTCGTGTCGGACAAGAAGAACTGTAGGAACTGCTTCAGCCGCGACAAACGTACTCGGTCATGCATGTCGCTGCGTAAGCCGCTTCTAAGATCAAGCAGCAGCAAGTGCAAGAGCAAAGCTTTCGCCTTGCGGCGAGTTACTTTTCTTTGCTTGTGCAAAGAAAAGTAACCAAAAGAAAGCACACCCTGCCTACGCGCCCTCCGCGCTAACGCGCTCCGGGTCCGCGTCCAGCCCGGGGATCCGCGGAAGGGGCATCCTGCCCCTGCCGCGGACGGCGCACGTCCCTGTGCGCCGCCCCTTCGGGGTTTTTCCCCGCGCTGGCCGCCGCTTCGGAAGGGAACCCGGTAAGTCAAAAGCAAGGGCAACGGCCAAAGCCAAGGCCACAGCAACTGCCACAGCGACAGCGACAGCGACAGCGACAGCGACAGCCGATGCTGCCGCTCTATCGGGCAAAAGCACCGCATCTATCAGCTTCGATCGGCACAACGGCAAAACGCGTAACCAGCACCGCGAGAGACAAAAGCGTCCTTCAAGATCGCTGGTGACACGCAAGGCAGGATGCGCAGCGGCCGATCACCCCGAAACACAGCGCAACTCCACATGACAGCAGTCGTCCGCTTTGCGAACGACAAGATCCCAGGTAGGAACGTCCCGCACAGCGAGGATGGGAAAAGGAGGCCGACAATCGGCTTTCCCGATTCCCCATTCCCGTTTCCCCACTCCCAGCCTACAGATCAAACCCCAGCAACAACGGATCGTGATCCGAACTGCGCCACGGGCCGGGCAGATCGCGCTCGCGGTAACCATCACTGTCGGGCAGATCGGCGTTGACGTGCCATTCGGCGGCGCCGCGCAACCGCGCTGCCAGCGCCGGACTCAGCAAGGCATGGTCCAGCCGGCCGCTGAGGCCGCGATAGACGAAGCTGTAGGGCTGCGCGACATGCGCCTCCTGCAGCGCGTCGCGCCAGCCGGCGTCGCGCAGCAGGCGCAACGGATCTTCCATCGCATAGGCGTTGAAATCGCCGAGCAGCACGCTGGACGTGCTGCCGGTGCCGGTGGGGTCGCTGCGCAGCCAGGCGTCCAGGCGGCGCGCCGACTCGGTGCGGGTCGCGTTCCAGCAACCCTGGCCGTCGCCGCGGTCGGCATCGGCGCCACTGGCTTCGCCGCACCCTTTCGACTTGAAGTGGTTGGCCACCACCACGAACGGCGCGCCGCTGCCGTGGCGGAAGGCCTGCGCCAGCGGCACCCGGCTGTGCTCGGCGAACGGGCCGCCTTCCAGCATCGCCGGCTTGCCGACCGGGCTCACCCGCGAGGCGCGGTAGATCAGCCCGACCCGGATCGGGTTGTCGCCGGGACCGTGCCCGGCGTCGACGAAGCGCCAGTCGCCCCCGCCGGCGTTGAGCGCGTCGACCAGGCTGGCGATCGCCGAGGTCGGGCCGTAGCCGTCGTTCTCCAGTTCCATCAGTGCGGCGACGTCGGCCTGCAGCGGGCGGATCGTCGCCACCAGCTTGCGCAGCTGTGCCTGGAACTCGGCCGCCGTGCGCGCGCCGCGCAAGGTCGGGAAACCGCCGCCGCGGCCGTCGCCGTTGAAGAAGTTCTCCAGGTTGAAGGCTGCGATGCGCAAGGTGCCGTCGACCTGCGGCGGCGCCGGTTCCTGCGGCGGCGTCAGCTGCAGCGCGGCGGTCGGGTACAGCCGCGCCACGCCATCGATCACCCCGCCGACGATGCCCTCCACGTCCTGGACCGTGCTGCCCGCGCGCGGCGGTGCAGCGGCACTCCCCAGATAGTCCGGAAGTTTTGCCGTTGCCGTTGCCGTTGCCGATGTTGATGTCGGCGTCGGCGTCGGCGTCGGCGTCGGCGCACCGAGCGTGCCCAGGCGCAGCCCGCGCCGCGCGTTGTCGGCCACCACCGTCGCCTGCTCGGCGCTGCCGGGCGCGGCCACTTCGCTGGGCTGCCACAGGCGTCCGCCGAAGGCCACGCCCAGTTCGCCGGTCTTGCCCAGCGCATCGTTGTCGACCACGGTCAGCGGCGCGGCGATGCGCACGCGCATGCCGGCCAGCGCCGACCAGTCGGCCGGCGCCGCATCGAGCACCTGCAGCGGCAAGGGCTGCGCCCGTGCCAGCACGGTATGCCCTTGCTCCAGCACACTGCGCCCGACGAAAGCCGTGCCGGCCTTGGCCGACGCGGCGGCCTGCGGCGCCAGCTCGCCCCACACCCGCACGCGGTCGCCCGGTGCCAGGCTGCGCTCGGCATCGCCGCGCACCAGCAGCGCGTCGGCGGTCAGCGGATCGTCGTCGCCGGCATCCTGCACCAGGTAGCCGCTGCCGCCGGCTTCCACCCGCGCAGTGACCACGCCCTCGAACACCACACCCTGCGCCTGCGGCCCCGGGCGCAACTGCCCGATCGGCAGCAGCGTCGGCGGCGTCAGCGCCTGCGCGGCGGGGGCTGCGACCAGCAGCAGCAACGACAACAACGATGGCGGCGGCATGCGCATGCGATCACTCTCCTTGTTTGCGCCGGCACGCGACGGGCGCGGAAACGAATGCGCCGCCCGAAGGCGGCGCAGTGGCGTGCGGGAGGCGCAAGGTTACTTCAGGTTGGCCAGCATCCAGTCCACGGTGGCGTGGATCTGCTCCTCGGTCAGCCCGGGATTGCCGCCCTTGGGCGGCATGATGCCGCCGTCGGGGCCGGTGTAGCCCTCGATGGCGTGCTTGTAGAGCGTCTCCTTGCCCTGCGCGATGCGCTTGTCCCAATGCGCGTGGTCCAGCGTCGGCGCCTTGCCCACGCCGGTGGTGTGGCAAGCGGTGCACAGGTTGTTGAAGATGGTCTTGCCGTCGGTGGTGCCGCCGTAGGCCGCCTGCGCCGAGGCCTTGGCCAGCGCCGCCGCCTGTGCCGCCGCTTGCGCCGCGGCGCCGGTGCTGCCGGCGTAGACCGCGCCGACCGGGGCGATGCGCTCCTCGGTGCGCTTGAGCGCCACCGGCGACACCTCCGGCGGGATGGCCCGCTGCAGGTAATGCGCGAACACGATCAGGCCGAGGGTGATCAGCACCAGCAGGCCGATCACCATCGAGAAGCGCTTGAGAAATTCGAGGTCGTAATTCCGCACATCACACCCCTTTGGCACGTGGTAATCCGGACCACCGCTACGCGACCGAGTATAGCCAGCGTTTGCGCCGCGCGGCACGCCGGGAGCACACGGAATCGCAGGCGATGCGTGCTGCATCGCAGCAGTTCGGCGCAGGCGGCGCGCCCGGTCGCGCTCAGGCGCTGCCCACCGCGCGCAGGCAGAACCCGCAGACCGCCTCGACCAGGCGCTCGCTGTCGCGCGGGCCGTCGCGGCTGGGCGCGGTCGGGCCGACCAGCGCCTCGGTGTAGGCGCCGACCAGGCACGCCGCGGCCGCCTCCAGGTCCTGCGCGGGAAACTCCCCCGCGGCCACGCCGTCGGCCAGGATGCCCTTGAACACGTCGCCGAGCAGGCGCCGGCAGCGGATGCGCTCGGCGTCCACCTCCGGCTCCACGGGCTCGGCGATGAAGGCATAGGCCAGCCCGGGGCCGGCCAGGGCGCGGCGCACGAACGAGGCGATGGCATCGCGCAGGCGCTGCGCAGCCGGCGCTGGCGCCGCGGCGATGGCGCGCAGGATGGTCAGTTCGTGCTCCACGGCGGCGGTCAGCACCTCCACGAACAGCTCGGCCTTGGACGGGAAATGCCGGTAGATCAGCCCGGTGGAGACCCCGGCCTCGGCCGCCACGGCAGTGACCGGGGCACCACGGAAGCCGTCGGCGGCGATCAGCCGGCGCGCCGCCAGCAGGATCCGTTGGCGGTTGCCGGCGAGGCGTTCTTCCATCAGGGCGGAGCGTTTGTAGGCCATGGCGTG
Source organism: Xanthomonas sp. LMG 12462 (assembly GCF_009192885.1). Classification (NCBI taxonomy): domain Bacteria; kingdom Pseudomonadati; phylum Pseudomonadota; class Gammaproteobacteria; order Lysobacterales; family Lysobacteraceae; genus Xanthomonas; species Xanthomonas sp. LMG 12462. The sequence goes on from NZ_NMPP01000082.1 coordinate 58,132, forward strand.
ATTCTAAGTTCAATTAATGAATTTCTGTTCACTTCTTTGCCGTTCCCGGCTACGCTGGGCGCTCTTGCCCGGCGCGGGTCCGATTCTAGGCGCCGCCGGCCACCCGCCATTCCCGGAGTTGCCGCCATGCTGATGCCGTCGTTGAATTTCGAGTTGGGCGAGGAGGTCGACCTGCTGCGCGACAGCGTCGCCGCCTTCGCCGCGCGCGAGATCGCGCCGCTGGCCGAGCAGGCCGACCGCGACAACGCCTTCCCCGCGCCGCTGTGGCGCAAGCTCGGCGAACAGGGCCTGCTCGGCCTCACCGTCGAGGAAGAGTACGGCGGCAGTGCGATGGGCTACCTGGCGCACGTGGTGGCGATGGAGGAGATCTCCCGCGCCTGCGGCGCGATCGGCCTGTCCTACGGCGCGCATTCGAACCTATGCGTGAACCAGCTGCGCAAGAACGCCAGCCCGGCGCAGAAGGCGCGCTACCTGCCGAAGCTGTGCAGCGGCGAGCACGTCGGCGCGCTGGCGATGAGCGAACCCGGCGCCGGCTCGGACGTGGTGTCGATGAAGCTGCGCGCCGAGGCGCGCGGCGACCGCTACGTGCTCAACGGCAACAAGATGTGGATCACCAACGGCCCGGACGCCGACGTGCTGGTGGTCTATGCAAAGACCGACCCGAGCGGCGGCGCGCGCGGCATCACCGCATTCGTGGTCGAGAAGGGCATGCCCGGCTTCAGCACCGCGCAGAAGCTGGACAAGCTCGGCATGCGCGGCTCCAACACCTGCGAACTGGTGTTCCAGGATTGCGAGGTGCCGGCCGAGAACGTGCTGGGCGAGGTCGGCGGCGGCGTGCGCGTGCTGATGTCCGGCCTGGACTACGAGCGCGTGGTGCTGTCCGGCGGTCCGCTGGGGCTGATGGCCGCGGCGCTGGACGTGGTGCTGCCGTACGTGCACGAGCGCCGCCAGTTCGGCGAACCGATCGGCAGCTTCCAGCTGATGCAGGGCAAGCTGGCCGACATGTACGTGGGCCTCAACGCCTGCCGTGCCTACGTGTATGCGGTGGCGCGCGCCTGCGACGCCGGCCGCACCACCCGCCAGGACGCCGCCGGCGCGATCCTCTACGCCGCCGAGAAGGCGACCTGGCTGACCGGCCAGGCGATCCAGGTGCTGGGCGGCAACGGCTACATCAACGACTATCCGACCGGGCGCCTGTGGCGCGACGCCAAGCTCTACGAGATCGGCGCGGGCACCTCGGAGATCCGTCGCATGCTGATCGGCCGCGAGTTGTTCGAGCGGACCAAGTGATGCCGCGCAGGATGCGCATCGGCCGTAAGGCCGTTCCGACGTCAGCGCGTCGGGGCTGATCCCGCAAAAGGGGACAAGAGCCCCTCCCACATCGGCCGCCTGCCCTTTCCTTCTTTCCACGGTTCTGCCATGAGCACGATCCAGACCCAGTTGCAACCCGGCAGCGACGCCTTCGCCGCCAATGCCGCCGCGCTGCGCGCGGTGGTCGACGACCTGCACGCCACCCAGGCGCGCATCGCCCTGGGCGGCAGCGCGGCCGCCCGCGCCAAACACCAGGCCCGCGGCAAGCTGCTGGTACGCGAACGCATCGACGCCCTGCTCGACCCGGGCAGCGCGTTCCTGGAGATCGCGCCGCTGGCCGCGCTGGGCCTGTACGACGACGAGGTGCCGTGCGCCGGCGTGGTCGCCGGCATCGGCCGCGTCTCCGGCGTGGAATGCGTGATCGTCGCCAACGACGCCACGGTCAAGGGCGGCACCTACTACCCGATCACGGTGAAGAAGCACCTGCGCGCGCAGGAGATCGCCCAGCAGAACCGGCTGCCGTGCATCTACCTGGTCGATTCCGGCGGCGCGTTCCTGCCGCTGCAGGACGAGGTGTTTCCCGACCGCGACCACTTCGGCCGGATCTTCTACAACCAGGCCAACCTGTCGGCGCAGGGCATCGCCCAGATCGCCTGCGTGATGGGCTCGTGCACCGCCGGCGGCGCCTACGTGCCGGCGATGAGCGACGAGACGGTGATCGTGCGCGAACAGGGCACCATCTTCCTCGGCGGCCCGCCGCTGGTGAAGGCCGCCACCGGCGAGGACGTCAGCGCCGAGGACCTGGGCGGCGCCGACGTGCACACACGCATCTCCGGCGTGGCCGACCACTTCGCCGACAACGACCTGCAGGCGCTGGCGCGGGTCCGCGCGATCGTCGCCCAGCTCAACTGGCGCAAGCCGTCCCCCGCCCTGGCGCTGCGCACGCCGGAGCCGCCGCTGTATCCGGCCGAGGAGCTGTATGGGGTGATCCCGGCCGACCCGCGCAAGCCGTTCGACGTGCGCGAGGTGATCGCGCGGGTGGTGGACGGCTCGCGCCTGGACGAATTCAAGGCGCGCTACGGCACCACGTTGGTCACCGGCTTCGCGCACATCCACGGCTATCCGGTGGGCATCGTCGCCAACAACGGCATCCTGTTCTCCGAGTCGGCACTGAAAGGCGCGCACTTCATCGAGCTGTGCGCGCAGCGCGGCATCCCGCTGGTGTTCCTGCAGAACATCACCGGCTTCATGGTCGGCCGCAAGTACGAGCACGGCGGCATCGCCAAGGACGGCGCCAAGCTGGTGATGGCGGTGGCCTGCGCCAAGGTGCCCAAGTTCACGGTGGTGATCGGCGGCTCGTTCGGCGCCGGCAACTACGGCATGTGCGGCCGCGCGTATTCGCCGAACTTCCTGTGGATGTGGCCGAACGCGCGCATCGGGGTGATGGGCGGCGAGCAGGCGGCGAGCGTGCTGGCGACGGTGCGCCGCGACGGCATCGCGGCCAAGGGCGGGCAGTGGTCGGACGAGGAAGAGGCGGCGTTCAAGGCGCCGATCCGCGAGCAGTTCGAGCGCCAGGGCCATCCGTACTACGCCAGTGCGCGGCTGTGGGACGACGGGGTGATCGATCCGGCGCAGACGCGGCGGGTGTTGGGGCTGGGGTTGTCGGCGGCGCTGAACGCGCCGGCGGAGCCGAGCCGGTTCGGGGTGTTCCGGATGTGAGGGGGCGCATGCGCTCGTTGTTTCAGGCGCGTTCGCGCGGGGATCGGCGGTGGTCACGCAGGTGGTCGCTGGCGATGCCGGCGCTAGTGTGCCCGGCGGTGGACGCCACGATCGGCTCTGCGGACGCGCTCGCTGCGACGGCCTCCGCTTTTGCTGCTGCTTTTGCTCCCGCTTTTGCTTTTGCTCCTGCATTTGCTCTTGCTCCTGCATTTGCTCTTGCTCTGCCTTTGACTTACCGGGTCCCCTCGGCGCGGCAGCCGCGGCGGGGAAAAACCCGAAGGGCGGCGCACATGGATGTGCGCCGTTCGCGGCAGGGGCAGGATGCCCCTTCCGCGAATCCCCGTCGTGGCTGCGGACCCGGAGCGCGCAGCGCGGAGGGCGCGCTGCGGGGTGTGCTTTCTTTTGGTTACTTTTCTTTGCACAAGCAAAGAAAAGTGACTCGCCGCCAGGCGAAAGCTTTGCTCTTGCACTTGCTTCCACGGTGGCGGCCGCTGAATCGTAGGAGCGGCTTCAGCCGCGACAGACAGAACGGACTCTCGCTGTCGCGGCTGAAGCCGCTCCTACAGATCTTCTCGTCCGACGAAAAAGCTTCAATCAACAGCAGTAGCGACAGCAAAAGCTTTAAAGGCTTTCGCCCTTGCGGGCGAGTTACTTTTCTTTGCTCGCGCAAAGAAAAGGTAACCAAAAGAAAGCGCGCCCTGCCTCGCGCCCTCCGCGCTGCGCGCTCCGGGTCCGCGTCCAGCCCGGGGATCCGCGGAAGGGGCATCCTGCCCCTGCCGCGGACGGCGCACGTCCCTGTGCGCCGCCCCTTCGGGGTTTTTCCCCGTGCTGGCCGCCGCTTCGGAAGGGAACCCGGTAAATCAAAAGCCGGAGCAACAGCCAAAGCCAAAGCACGGCAACAGCAACTTCTACCGCTGACGCTGCTCCGGCTGAACACCTACGACGTAACTCTTGCGCACGTCTGCGCACCGCAAGCGCGACACCTCTAACCTTCTCCAGGCACCCGACCATGGCCACCCCCGACCTGCCGACCTTCGACAAGATCCTCATCGCCAATCGCGGCGAGATCGCCTGCCGGGTGATCGCCACCTGCCGCAAGCTCGGCATCGCCACCGTGGCCGTGTACTCCGATGCCGACCGCGACGCGCGCCACGTGCGCCTGGCCGACGAGGCCGTGTACATCGGCGCCGCGCCGGCGCGCGAGAGCTACCTGCGCGGCGAGCGCATCCTCGACGCTGCGCAACACAGCGGCGCGCAGGCCATCCATCCCGGGTACGGCTTCCTGTCCGAGAACGCGGAGTTCGCCGAGGCCTGCGCCGCGCGCGGGCTGGTGTTCATCGGGCCGCCGCCGGCGGCGATCCGCGCCATGGGCGACAAGAGCGCGGCCAAGGCGCTGATGCAGGCGGCCGGGGTGCCGCTGACGCCCGGCTACCACGGCGAGCAGCAAGACCCGGAGTTCCTGCGCGCGCAGGCCGCGGCCATCGGCTACCCGGTGCTGATCAAGGCCAGCGCCGGCGGCGGCGGCAAGGGCATGCGCCGGGTCGATGGCGACGAAGAGTTCGCCGCCGCGCTCGCCGCCTGCCAGCGCGAGGCGCAGGCCGCCTTCGGCAATGCGCACGTGCTGGTGGAGAAATACGTGCTGCGGCCGCGGCACATCGAGATCCAGGTGTTCGGCGACAGCCACGGCGAGCTGGTCTATCTGTTCGAGCGCGACTGCTCGGTGCAGCGCCGCCACCAGAAGGTGCTGGAGGAAGCGCCCGCACCGGGCATGGATGCGGCGCGGCGTGCGGCGATGGGCCAGGCCGCGGTGGAGGCCGCGCGCGCGGTGGGCTATGTCGGTGCCGGCACGGTGGAGTTCATCGTCGCACCCGATGGCGCGTTCTACTTCATGGAAATGAACACGCGCCTGCAGGTGGAGCATCCGGTCACCGAATGCATCACCGGCACCGATCTGGTGGAGTGGCAACTGCGCGTGGCCGCCGGGCAGCCGCTGCCGCAGCGCCAGCACGAACTGGCGATCCACGGCCATGCGCTGGAAGCGCGGCTGTACGCCGAAGACCCGGCGCGCGGGTTCCTGCCGTCGATCGGCACGCTGCAGCACCTGCGCCTGCCCGCCGCCGACGCGCATACGCGGGTCGATGCCGGCGTCGAGCAGGGCGATGTGATCGGCCCGCACTACGATCCGATGATCGCCAAGCTCATCGTCTGGGACGTGACCCGCGAGCGCGCGCTGCGGCGCATGCAGGCGGCGCTGGCGGCCTGCCAGGTGGTCGGCGTGTCGACCAATGCCGCGTTCCTGCAGCGCCTGGTCGGCACCAGCGCGTTCGCGCAGGCGGACCTGGACACCGCGCTGATCGAGCGCGAACACGCGGCGCTGTTCGACACCCCGGCCCCGACCACCGATGCGCTGTGGAGCCTGGCGGCGCTGGCCTGGCAACTGCACGCGTCGGCGCCCACCGCGCACGCGGCCGATCCGCACTCGCCCTGGGACCTGCGCGACGGCTGGCGGTTGGGCACGCCAGCCGCGCATGCGCTGACGCTGCAGCATGGCGATACCCAGCGCACGCTACATCTGACCGCGCATGCCGGCGGCTGGCGGATCCACGCCGCGCAGGCGAAGGAGGCGCTCGAGGCGAGCGGCCAGTTGCGCGACGGGCGCCTGTCCGCCTTCCTCGGCACGCAGCGGGTGCAGGCCGATGCGGTGTTCGCCGGTGCGCAGTTGCACCTGTTCGTCGACGGCCACGGCTACCTGTTCGAACGCCACGACCCGGTCGCCGAGGCCGACCAGCCGGCGGTGGAGAGCGGCGGGCTGACCGCGCCGATGCCGGGGCGCATCGTCGCCCTGCTGGTGGCACCCGGCACCCAGGTGAGCCGTGGCACGCCGCTGCTGGTGCTGGAAGCGATGAAGATGGAGCACACCCTGCAGGCACCGGCCGACGGCACCGTGCACGGCTTCCGCGTGCGCGAGGGCGAGCTGGTCGGCGACGGCGTGGCGCTGCTGGATTTCGAAGCGGCGTGAGCGCTGCGCCTGGCGCGGTCGCCAAGACCGCAGCGAGGCGTCACACTCGGCGCTGGTCCATCCTCCTGCGCGCGCCATGAAACTCACCGCCCACGTTCTCGACGGCCACACCCTCGACGTACGTCCGGCGCCGCGCGAGCGGCCGTGGATGGACCGCACCTCCGAGCGTTACGCGTACCGCTGCCTGCCGCTGGACATCGCCAACGCGCACGGCTGGGAGCTGCTGTGCCAGACCGCGTTCGAGGCCGAGTGGAACGGCGGCAACGCGCTCGACGACCTGCGCGTGCAGCCGGCGCCGGGCACGCACGCGCCGGCGGTCAGCCACTTCGGCTACGGCGTGCTCACCTTCCACGTGCCGTGCCTGTTCCGCACCGAGGCCGGCGTGGACCTGTACGTCACCGCGCCCGTGAACCGGCCCAAGGACGGCATCGCCGGGCTCACCGGGCTGATCGAGACCGACTGGAGCCCGTACACCTTCACCATGAACTGGCAGTTCACCCGGCCCGGCCGCGTACGCTTCGACGCCGGCGAGCCGTTCTGCCACTTCTTCCCGGTGCAGCGGCAGGTGCTGGCCGAGACCGAGCCGCGCTGGCAACCGCTGTCGCAGACGCCGGAACTGGAGCGCGAACACCAGGCGTGGATGCGCAGCCGCGGCCAGTTCCTGCACGATCTGGAGCAGCCCGATTCCGACGCCAGCCGCGAAGGCTGGCAGCGCAGCTACTTCCGCGGGCCGGCGCCGGGGCAGTGCCCGGCCGGCGTGGAGCACCGGGTGAAACTGCGGCTGGCGCCGTTCACCCGCAGCGACGACGCGGAGTGAGGACCGCTCAGCGCACGTGGCGCTGGCGCACACGGGTGGACAGGCGGAACACGCCGTAGGCCAGCAGCATGCCCAGGATCCCGGCCACGGCATGCGCCCAGTCGAACACGCGCGGGCCGATCCCGCCGACCTGGTCGCCCCACAGGTTGAACAACACCAGGACGATGGCGGTCAGCCCCAGGCCGGCCAGGAACGCGGCACGGTTGGCGCCCAACGCGTAGAACAGGAACGGCAGGCCCAGCCCGACCAGGAAATGCACCGGGAAGAAGTACACCGAACCGTACGGGCGCAGCAGCGACCAGACGATGGCGGCGAAGACCGCGACGAAGACGAACAGGCCCAGCGACAGGGCGCGGGTCTTGGCGGAGGAAAGACGTGGCTCGGTCATGCGTCACCTGCAGGCAATCGGCGACCGTAACGGAGTGCGGATCACGGCCCGGTCAAGACCCCGCGTTGCCCACGCGGCTGCAGACGCTCAACGCGAAGATCGGCACCACTGCCGTTCGCACGGCACGCCGTCGTGGTTGCCGTCCATCTCCACACCCGGGCAGTGCTGCAGGAAGTACACCGCTTCGTCGCACGAGGTCATCTGCGCGCAGTGCGTGCGGCCGTCGCAGTGGAAGGCAGGCGCCGTCGTGGGCGCGGTGGGCGCTGACGACACCGGCGCCGAGGGTGCCGCAGGGCTTGCCTGCGGTGCCGCCACGAAGCGCAGCGCCGCGTAGGCCGCGATCGCTAGCACCGCCAGCAGCATCAGCACACCGAGCCAGAGACCGCGACGCGGACGCGGTGCCGCACGCGCGGGCGATGGCGGTGCCCGACCGGGACGCATCACCCGCATGGCCCGCGGCCGTCCCTGCGCGTCGTGCTCCAGGTCGAAGGAGATCAGTTCGCCCACCCGCGGGGGAACGCCGTCGGCAGGAAACGCCGCGCGTTGCACCTCGGCTTCGGTCTCACGATGGGCAAGGCGCACCCGGCCGCAGCCGCGCTCCTCGTTCCACTGAATCAAGGTCCCGTGCGTGCGCATGGCGTCACCGCAAGAAAGTGCATCGCCGCGGTGGACGCCGCCGTGCCCGGTGCGTCCACCGTCCCCACCGCGCCTGCTCCCGCCAGGCGCGGCCCCGCGTGCAGCATGCCATGGCTGTGGCCTGCGTGCCGACCGGCCACCTGCTGCAGGCGCGGTCGCGCGACGGCCGGTCAGCCACGCGCCGCGGCGACGCCGGCGGTCGCAACTGTCTACCACCGGCGGCGCGGCGCTCGCTAGAGTCCGAAGCGTCGAGCAACGCCGACGCCCGCTCCCACACGCGGTTGGCGATCGACGCGCAACCCGGCATCGCGGCCGCCGCAGGGCGCCGCCCCCGCAGCATTCGTCCCCCGATGCTGCCCTGCCGGGCCCGCGCGTTTCCCCCACGCTCGACGCGACAACCGTCTTCAACGCAGTTGCCTTCCACACGGGGTCAGGAGAGCGACATGGACATGTCTTCGGTCCGCTAGGCCGTTTCACGCATCCACAGCAGCGCCGCCGCGTCTCCACGGTGGCGGAGGATGCTGCACTTCCCATCGCGTCTCTCGCTTCGTCTGCGCGCGCAGGCGGATGCGTACGCCCGTGCCTGCGCGCGGCCCTGGCGCGACGGGACTCCTTTCACCGCGGCCGCGCAGTAGCGCGGGCGTGCGGCCGGTCCGGGGCCAGGGGATGTCCGGACACAGGACGCGGCATCGCCCGCTCGCACCGACGCACACGACCGGAGGTCCATCATGCAACTGCCTCATCCGCGCATTCTCGCCATCGCCACCGTGCTGACCCTTGCCAGCGGCGCCGCCTCCGCCGGGCGCTTTCCGGATTTCGGCTACGCGCCGCCCTCTACGTACAAGGGGCCGCTGTTCCAGCTCAGCCAGGACTATCCGCAGCAACCGCCCAGCGGCCCGTTGCCGGCGTTCTTCCAGAAGCTGCCCAAGCCGCTGAGCAACAACTTCGAAGCCTGGCGCGGCTACGCCGATGCCGTGAAGGCCTACTGCCTGGAAGGCAACGTCGAAAGCGACTGGTACGTGCAGAACAACAAGGTGCGGCGCTGGTACCACGCGCCCTGGCAGCACTACGGCCCGCTCGGACGCGAAGGCGTGCATGGGCTGACCAAGGAAGCGCAGATCCAGGTCAAGCAACTGGCGCCGACCCAGCTCACCACCGGCCAGACCTTCGCGGTCGGCATCTACAACGATATCGGCGCCTACACCTTCGGCCAGGTGTGGAAGGATCCGCAGAACCCGGATCCGAGCTTCACCACCAAGCCCAACACCTTCCGCGACGGCACCGTGGTGTGCAAGGCGCTGTTCGCCGACGTGGACCTGAGCCAGGTGCCGTTCCTGCGGAACCCGGTGCTGTGGAACGCCTGGGTCACCAACAGCTTCAAGTCCGCCGACCGCGCGTTCAAGCAGGTGGCGCTGATCCAGATGGATTTCGCCGTGCGCGACAGCCGCGTGCCCGGCACCGGCTGGATCTTCGGCACCTTCCAGTACAACGGTGCGGTCAGCGGCAAGCCAGGCTGGCAGAACCTGGTGCCGGTGGGCGTGATGTTCGGCAACGATCCGCAGAACACCGGCGACGACTACACCAACAAGCAGCCGACCCAGACCCGGATCAATCCGCGCATCCTGCAGTCGGCGATCAACACCAGGCCGGAACTGCCGCCGACCCACCTGGGCTGGAACGGCCGCCTCAACGGCCCGGTGGACAATCCGATCAGCTCCTGCATGAGCTGCCACATGACCGCCGAATCGCCGCAACTCTCGCCGATGAACCCCACCTTCCAGGCGCCGGACAAGGTGCCGCCGGTCGGTTCCAAGGAATGGATGCGCTGGTTCCAGAACATCCCCGCCGGGCAACCGTTCGACGCGGCGGCCAAGAGCACCGACTACAGCCTGCAGCTGGCCGGCGGCATCGCCAACTTCTACGACTGGAAGTGCACCCAGGACGGCGTGTTCGTCAGCGGCGGCAACCTGTGCGAGCAGAGCAAGACCTCGCTGAAGCTGATGCGCTCCACCACGCCGCCGCCGACCGTGTACCCGGTCGAGCGTGGGGTGAGCAACCAGGAGCTGGAGTAAGCACCGCAACGCCGTGCCTGCCGCGTGCCGTCCGACGGCGCCGGCAGGCACGGCCTGTGCCGAGTGCGGCGCAAGGCGCAGCAATGAGCGGCGTCAGACGTGCTGCCGCCTGCGCTCGCTCAGCCGATCTGCTGACCGACCCACCAGGTCGTGCCGCCTGGGTCGCGGAAGCCGCCACGCCGGTCCGGATCGTCCTTCTGCACCGGCGCCTGCACCGCCGTGGCACCGGCAGCCAGCGCACGCTGGTAGGTCGCATCCACATCGCGCACGTAGACATGCACATGCGCCGGCACCGCCGGCCAGCCCTCGACCGCATCGCAGAACATCACCACGGTGTCGTCGATGCGCACCTCGCCGTGGGCGAGCAGGCCACCCTCGCCGGGAATCTGCCGCAAGGGTTCGGCGTCGAACACCGCGACCAGGAACGCGATGGTCCGCTGCGCGCCATCGACAATGAGATACGGCGAGACCGAGGTGTAGCGCTCTGGCTTGAACGACATGAAGAACTCCTGAGGTCGAGTGTCGCAGGCGGGTCGACGTGTGCGGTGGTGAAGCGCCTCATGCAACGTGCGGTGATGCCGGGAAGCCAGTGCGCCGCGGGCGTACAGCCGCGCTCACAGCGCGCACGTGCTGAGCCGCGCGGCCAGGGTAAAGGGGACCGTGCCCAGGTCGTCCAGGCCTTCGACATCGAACGCATACACGCCCCTGGCCACGAGCGTCAGTTGCCCGTCGCGCGAAAGATTGAAGGTCAGCGTGTCGACAGCGACCGGGTGGTGCGCGCCGGCCACATACAGCGAGCCGTCGATGTAGCCGTCCTGCGGGTTGCGCGGGAAGTCGAAGCGCTGGCCGGCCAGCTCGCCGAGCCTGAGCGACGGCAGCGCGATGCCGTCCAGGCGGATCGCGGTGTCCACGATCTCGCCGGCGTGCAGGAACGGGCGCAGCAGGATCTCCAGCGAGGCGGCGCCCGGGAGGCCGGACAGGATCGCGTGGCGCGGCTTCAGTGCGCTGGGCGAGAACGTCGACATCGCGGCGCCGTCCTCAGTGCTGCGCCACCGGCAACACCACGTCCATCAGCGTGGCGTCGTCCGGATCCGGCGTGGCCTTGAAACCGAGCTGCCGGCACATCGCCAGCATGGTGCGGTTCTCGCGCAACACCTGGCCTTCGACCACCTTGAGGCCGAGCCAGCCGGCGTACTCGATCATGATCCGCATCAGCTGCCAGCCGATGCCGTGGCCCTTGAGGTCGGAGCGGATCAGGATGCCGTATTCGCCGCGGTCGTAATCGGCGTCGGCATGCAGGCGCACCGCGCCGAGCATGTCGCCGCTGCGCGGCTCGATCGCCACCAGCGCGATCGAGCGCGCGTAGTCGAGCTGGGTCAGGCGCGCGATGAATTCGTGACTGAAATGCTTCACCGCCTGGAAGAAGCGCAGGCGCAGGTCTTCGTCGGTGACGCGGGCGAAGAAGCTGCGGAACAGCGCGTCGTCCTCCGGCCGCACCGGGCGCACGAACGCGGCGCTGCCGTCGTTGAGCACGATGCGCCGTTCCCACTCCTTGGGATACGGGAAGATCGCGAAGCGCGGATGGCCGCGGCCCTTGTGCAGGCGCCGCGACGGCGCCACCGCCACCCGCGCGTCGACCGCGATCACCCCGTCGCGGTCGGCCAGCAGCGGATTGATGTCCAGTTCGCGGATCTCGGGCAGGTCGGCGGCCAGTTGCGCCAGCTTGACCAGCACCATCGCCACCGCACGCTCGTCGGCCGCCGGCACGTCGCGGTAGGCCTTGAGGATGCGACTGACGCGGGTGCGGCCGATCAGTTCGTGGGCCAGGCGCAGGTCCAACGGCGGCAGCGCCAGCGCCTTGTCGTCGATCACCTCCACCGCGGTGCCGCCGCGGCCGAACACGATCACCGGGCCGAAGGTGGGATCGTCGGCGATGCCGGCGATCAGTTCGCGCGCCTTCGGCCGCAGCAGCGAGGGCTGCACCAGCACGCCGTCGATGCGCGCGTCCGGCCGCGCGGCGCGCGCGCGGGCGAGGATGCCCTCGGCCGCATCGCGCACCGCCTCCACGCTGACCAGGTTGAGGCGCACCCCGTCCACGTCGGACTTGTGCGGGATGTCGGCCGAATGGACCTTCACCGCCACCGCCGAGCCCTGCGCCAGCATCGGCGCGGCTACCTGCGCCGCGGCCTCGGCATCGGCGGCGTGCGCCACCGGCGCGGTGGGGATGCCGTAGGCGGCCAGCAGCCGCGTGGTCGCCAGCGGGTCCAGCCAGGTCTGCCCGGCGGCCAGCGCCGCGTCGACGATGCCGCGCGCGGCGGCGGCGTCGAAGGCGAAATCGTCGGGCAGGCTCGGCGGCGTTTCCATCAGTGCCGCCTGCGCTTCGCGGTAGCGCACCAGGTGCATGAAGCCGCGCACCGCGTCCGCCTCGGTGGCGTAGGTGGGGATGCGCGCGGCGTTGAGCGTGGCGGTGGCGCTCTCGTCGTTGCCCAGCCACACCGCGAACACCGGCTTGTCGCGGTGATGGCGCGGGCGCTGGCCGAGGATGCGGGTCAGCGCCTGCGCCGCCTCGGCCGAGGAAGTGAACGCGGTCGGCACGTTGACCACCAGCACCGCGTCGTTCTCCGGATCCTCCAGCAGCGCACCGGCGGCGGCGGCGTAGCGTTCGCCGTCGGCGTCCACCACGATGTCCACCGGATTGCGATGCGACCATTCCTGCGGCAGCGCCGCGTCCAGTTGCTGCTGGGTGGGCGCCGAGAGCGCCGCCAGGGTGCCGCCGAGATCGGCCAGCGTATCCACTGCCAGGCGGCCGACGCCACCGCCGTTGCTGAGGATGGCCAGGCGCCGGCCGGGGAAGGTGCTGAGCCGGCCCAGCGTCTCCGCCGCGGCGAACAGTTCGTCCAGCGCGCGCACCCGCAGCAGGCCGGCGCGGGCGAACGCGGCACCGTACACCGCATCGGAACTGGCCAGCGCCTGCACGTGGGTGTCGGCGTTGGGATCGATGCGCAGTTGCCGGCCCGACTTCACCACCACGACCGGTTTGGCGCGCGCGGCGGCGCGGGCGGCGGACATGAACTTGCGCGCGTCGCGGATGTGCTCGACATAGAGCAGGATCGCGCGGGTGCGGTAGTCGGTGGCGAAGTAGTCGAGCAGGTCGGCGAAGTCCACGTCCAGCGCGTCGCCCAGCGAGACCACCGCCGAGAACCCGACCGCACGCGCCACGCCCCATTCCACCAGCGCCGCGGCGATGGCGCTGGATTCGGAGATCAGCGCCAGGTCGCCCGGCTGCGGGCAGTGCGCGGCGATGCTGGCGTTGAGCCGCGCATGCGGCGCGATCACGCCCAGGCAGTGCGGGCCGAGGATGCGCAGGCCCTTCGCCCGTGCGGCGCTCTCCACCCGCGCCGCGGCCGAGCCCGGCCCGCTGCCGAGCCCGGCGGTGAGGATGATCGCCGCGGCGACGCCGCGCCGCGCGGCGATCGACACGATGCGCGGCACCATCCGCGCCGGCGCGGTGATCACCACCAGGTCCGGCACCCAGGGCAGGTCGGTGAGCCGGCGCACCGTGGGCACGCCGTCGATCTCGCGGTAGCGCGGGCTGACCCAGCCGATCTGCCCGGGAAACCCAGCCGCGCGCAGGCTGCGCACCACCGCCCGCCCGGCCGAGCGCTCGCGCGGGCTGCCGCCGACGATGGCGACCGAGGCGGGACGGAACACGGACTGCAGGTGATAGGTGCTCATGGCGGCGGCAGAGGCGAGCGAATGCGCTAACGGTACACGGCTGGCCGCGGCGCGGGGATGATCCGGGTCGCGCGCTGCGGCGTTGACGGCGATGCCGCGCATCCGGCGACAGCTGCGCTGGCGAGATTCCGGCCTCCGCGTGTCGGGGCTGAAGCCCCTCCAACAGGGAGCTTGGGTCGGCAGCCCGTTACGCACGCACGCGCGCTTGAGCGGAATCCGGAACGACACGGAACATTGCTGGACTTCCCGGTGTGGGAGGGGCTTCAGCCCCGACCCGACCAGGCCACAGAGACCAGGCGGCGGCGCACACCGGGTGCGCAGGGCAGGCGGCGCCGCCATCCCCGCAGAAAGACCGCGCCAGACAGCCGCCCACCGCCGATCCTTCGCGGATCCGCCATGTCCATCGGAGCCCGCAGGCACAGCCCGGGTCAGCACCCGGTCGCATTGGCGGCCGCATAATGCGGCGATGGAGACGACTCGTGGATAGCGGCGGCCTGGAACTGGCGCTGGTGCTGCTGCTGGCTGCGGTGATCGCGGTGCCGGTGTTCAAGCGCCTGGGCCTGGGCGCGGTGCTGGCCTACCTGGCCGCGGGCGTGGTGCTGGGGCCGGACGGGCTGGGCTTCGTGCAGGACACCGAGCGCATCCTCAACGCCGCCGAGATCGGCGTGGTGATGCTGCTGTTCCTGATCGGCCTGGAACTGTCGCCGGCGCGCTTGAAGGTGATGCGGCATGCGGTGTTCGGTGCCGGCAGCGCCCAGGTCGCGCTGACCGCGCTGCCGCTGGGCGCGCTGGCGCTGTGCATGGGCCTGAACTGGAAGAGCGCGCTGGTGATCGGCCTGGCGCTGGCGCTGTCCTCCACCGCGGTGGGCCTGCAGCTGCTGGCCGAGCGCAAGGAGCTCAACAGCGACTACGGCCGGCTCGGCTTCGCCATCCTGCTGTTCCAGGACCTGATCGCAATCCCGCTGCTGGCCGCGGTGCCGCTGCTCGGCGGCGCCAAGAACGACACCCTGACCTGGACGGAAGTGGGCCAGGCGCTGGGCGCGCTGGCCCTGGTGGTGCTGTGCGGGCGCTTCGTGCTGCGCCACCTGTTCCGCACGGTGGCGCGCACGCGCATGCCCGAGGTGTTCACCGCCAGCGCGCTGCTGGTGGTGCTGGGCAACGCCTGGTTCCTGCAGAAGGCCGGGCTCAGCCCCAGCCTGGGAGCGTTCCTGGCCGGCGTGCTGCTGGCCGATTCGGAGTTCCGCCACGAACTGGAGGCGCAGATCGAGCCGTTCCAGAGCCTGCTGCTGGGCGTGTTCTTCATCGCCGTGGGCATGGGCATCGACCTGGACCGCATCGTCGCCGAGCCGTGGCTGATCGCCGGGGCGGTGGCCACGCTTCTGCTGGTCAAGTTCGCGCTGCTGGCCGGCATCGGCCGCGTGCTGCGCCTGCCCTGGCGCAGTGCGCTGCTGCTGGGCAGCCTGCTGTGGCTGGGCGGCGAGTTCGCCTTCGTGGTGTTCACCGAGGCGCAGCGCGTGCGCCTGCTCGACGACGCCACCCACGACCGGCTGGTCGCGGTGGTCGGCGTGTCGATGGCGCTGACGCCGCTGCTGCTGATCGGCATGCAGCGCCTGCTCGGTGCCAGCGAGGCCGGCAAGGGCAAACAGCCACCGCCGGCGGCGCAGTACGACACGGTGGACACGCAGCGCGCGCAGGTGCTGATCGCCGGCATGGGCCGCTTCGGCCAGATCGTGGCGCGCCTGCTGACCGCGCAGCGCATCCCGTTCGTGGCGCTGGAACACAACCCGGACACGGTGGAGGACCTGCGCCGCTTCGGCAACCAGCTCTACTACGGCGACCCCAGCCGCCCGGACCTGCTGCGCGCGGCCGGCAGCGACGGCATTCGCATCTTCGTGGTGGCGATGGACGACCCGGAGACCAACATCAAGACCACGCGGCTGATCCGCCGGCTCTACCCCACCGCCAAGGTGCTGGCGCGCGCGCGCAACCGCCAGCACGCGTGGCGACTGATGGACCTGGGCGCCGAACCGTTCCGCGAGGTGTTCGCCTCCAGCCTGGAGCTGAGCGAGCAGGTGCTGCTCGGCCTGGGCCTGGATGCGGCCACCGCGCGCGACCGCATCGCCCGCTTCCGCGAGCACGACACGCAACTGCTGCGGGCCCAGCACCTGGTCTACGACGACGATGCGGCGGTGGTGCAGACCGCGCGTGCGGCGCGCGCCGACCTGACCAGGCTGTTCGAGGCCGACGTCAACGATCCCACGGCGGGGCCGGCGGAGACGACGGGCGCGGGGCAGCCGCGCGGTTGATGCTGGCGGCGTGCGTGTGGCCGCGGCCGCATGGTCTGCAGTGCTGCTGGCGTGCGATGCGGTGGGCGGTCGCATCGCTGCCGCTCATGGCGGGCACACCACGAAATCGGTGCGCAGCCTGGCGGTCGGTCAATGCGACATGAAGCGGATGTCATCCGGCATGGTCGCGTCGGGGCTGAAGCCCCTCCCACACTGGAAGCATTGGCGGTGTCCAGACATAGCGCGCTTGCCGCGCATTGGCGTTGTCGAACCGCATGTCACGCTTGGCCCCGTCGTCCTTGTTGCCGCCAGCAAAGGCCTCGCCGTCGCGGACGCATTGGACCGTCATTGTGGGAGGGGCCTCAGCCCCGACTGCAGGATCCAGCCGCCGTGGCGGTGCCGCTCCTGCTGGCATGGAGGCATCTCCCCGAGCACCGGCGCTCACGCCAGCGCCCGGGGCATCGCTTCAGCCCTTGCGTGACGAACGCTTCGCTGCGGTGCCGCTGGCCGCGCGCTTGACGGTTTTCTTCGCGGCTTTCTTCGCGGCCTTCTTGGCCGCCGGCGTCTTCACCGGCGCCGGGGCAGGCTTGCGCTTGGTCGACTTGCCTGGCTTCGCCGAAGCCGAGGCATCGCCCGCCTTGGCCCCGCCACGCTTCGGTGCAGGCGTCACCGGCCGGGTCTCGGTGGTGGCGGTGGCTTCGGGCGCGCGCCGCGGCGGCGGGCGGCGCCCGGCGGTGAGGGTGCGCCAGGTGTGACCGCCGTTGAGCGCCAGCAGCGCATCGGCCGCGGCCGGGCCGGCACTGCCGGCCGGGTACTGCGGGGTCTCGTCGGCCGAGGTCTGCCAGGCGTCGAGGATCGGCTGCACGATGGTCCAGGCCGCCTCGACCATGGTCGCGTCCTGGAACAGGCCGGCCTCGCCGTGCATGCAGTCCTGCAGCAGGCGTTCGTAGCCCACCGTGTATTCCTTGGGGAACCAGTCGCGGTAGCGGAAGTCCATGCGCACCGGCGCCAGGCTGACCCGCGCGCCTGGGCGCTTGACGTCGAACTGCAGCGAGATGCCTTCGTCGGGCTGGATGTGCAGCACCAGCCAGTCCGGGCCGTAGCCGCCGATCTCGGCGCTGCGCAACGGCGCCAGCGGCGCCGGCTTGAAGCGGATCGCGATCTCGGTGGTGCGCTCGCGCAGGCGCTTGCCGGTGCGCAGGTAGAACGGCACGCCGGCCCAGCGCCAGGTGTCCACCTGCAACTTCATCGCCACGTAGGTTTCGGTGTTGGAGTCCGGCGGCACCGTGTCTTCCTCGCGGTAGCCCGGCACGGCGTTGCGGCCGATCGCGCCGGCCGCGTACTGCCCGCGCACCACGTCGGCCGGACTCAGCGGCCGCACCGCCTCGATCACCTCGGCACGCCGGCGCAGCATCGCCGCCGGGGTGAAGGCCGCCGGCGGTTCCATCGCGATCATCGCCAGCAACTGGAACAGGTGGTTGGGCACCATGTCGCGCAGGCAGCCGGTGGGGTCGTAGAAGCCGCCGCGGCCCTCCACGCCGATGGTCTCGGCCGCGGTGATCTGCACGTGGTCGATGCGGTCGCGGTTCCACACCGGTTCGAACAGGCCGTTGGCGAAGCGGAAGGCGAGGATGTTCTGCACCGTTTCCTTGCCGAGGAAATGGTCGATGCGGAACACCTGGTCCTCGTCCAGCACGCGGCCGACGATGGCGTTGAGCTCGCGCGCGCTCTGCAGGTCGTGGCCGAACGGCTTTTCCACGATCACCCGGCGCCAGCCGCTGCTGGCGCTCTGCTTGACCAGCCCGGCCGACCCCAGCTGTTCGATCACCGGGGCGAAGAAGCGTGCCGCGGTGGCCAGGTAGAACAGCACGTTGCCGCCGGTGCGGTACTGCGCGCCGATCTTCTCCAGCAGCGCGCCCAGGCTGCGATAGGTGCCGGCATCGTTGAAGTCGCCGCGCAGGTAGTGCAGGCGCGAACGCAGCCAGCCCCACACCTCCTCGTCCAGGCCATCGGCCTTGAACTCCGCGTCGCGGTCGGCCATCAGCCCGCGCATCGCATCGCCGAGCATGCGCCGCCACGCCACTTCGCTCACCGCGCCGTGGTCCACGCCGATCACCGCGAATTCCTCGGGCAGCGCACCGCTGTGGCGCAGGTTGTACAGCGCCGGCAACACCAGGCGCCGGGTCAGGTCGCCGCGGGCGCCGAACACCACGATCAGGCAGGGAGGAGTGGTCTGGGAGGCATCGCTCATGGATGGGTGTCCTGTTCGCCGATCAAGCCATGCAGGCGCAGCGCCGCGTGGATCAGCGCCACGTGCGAATAGCCCTGCGGGAAATTGCCGAGCATGCGGCCGCTGCGCGGGTCGTACTCCTCGGCCAGCAGGCCGACGTCGTTGCACAGCGCGAGCAGGCGCTCGAACAGCGCGCGCGCCTGCTCGCCGCGGCCGAGCAGCGTGTAGTTCTCCACCAGCCAGAAACTGCAGGCGATGAAGGTGCCCTCGCCGGCCGGCAGGCCGTCGCCGCTGGCGTCGTCGGCGCGGTAGCGCTCGACCAGGCCGTCGATGCTCAGGTGTTCGGCGATGGCGTCGGCGGTCGCGGCCACGCGCGGATCGTCCGGCGGCAGGAAGCCGACCAGCGGGATCAGCAGGGTCGCCGCGTCCAGCCGTTCGCTGCCGTAGCTCTGCACGAAGTAGCCATCGCGGTGCACGCCCTGCGCCAGCACCTGCGCATGGATCTCGTCGGCCAGCGCGCGCCAGTGCGCGCGTTGCGCCGCGTCGGCATCGGTGACGCCGTCGCGCGCACCGCAGTCGAACGCCAGCCACGCCATCACCTTGGAATGCACGAAGTGCTGGCGCTTGTCGCGGATCTCCCAGATGCCCTCGTCCGGCTCGCGCCAGCGCTGCTCCAGCACCTCCAGCAACTGCCGCGCCAGCGAGCGGCCATGCACCGCCGAGGCCATGCCCTCGTGGTGGCCGCGGTGGAACGCGGCGATCACCTCGCCATAGACGTCGAGCTGGAACTGGCCGACCGCGGCATTGCCCACGCGCACCGGCGAGGCGCCTTCGTAGCCGGGCAGCCAGTCCACTTGCCATTCGGACATGCGCCGCTCGCCGCCGATGCCGTACAGCGCCTGCAACTGGTCGGGCGAGCCGGCCACGGTGCGCTGCAGCCAGCCATGGAACGCGGCAGCCTCGTCGAAATAGCCGGCCGCGCGCAATGCGGTCAGGGTGAACACCGCATCGCGCAGCCAGCAGAAGCGGTAGTCCCAGTTGCGCTCGCCGCCCAGACGTTCGGGCAGCGAGGTGGTCGGTGCGGCGACGATGGCGCCGGTGGGCAGGTAACTCAGGCCCTTCAGCACCACCAGCGAGCGCCGCACCGCCTCGGTCCACGGGCCGGCATGCAGGCAGCGGTGCGACCAGCCGTGCCAGAACGCCTCGGTCTGCGCCAGCGCCTGCTCCGGCGCCAGCAACGGCGGCAGCTCCAACTGCGAGGCGCCGTGGCTGAGCACGAACCAGGTGCTCTCGCCGGCCTCCAGCACGAACTCGGCTTCGGTGGCGAAGCCGTGGCCGTGCATGGCCTGCGGGCTGCGCAGCGCGATCTGGTCCGGCCCGGCCACCGCCTGCAGGCCGCCCTCGATCTGCGACACCCAGGGAATGGTGCGGCCGTAGTTGAAGCGCAGCTGCAGCTGCATGCGCAGCGGCACCCGGCCGTGCAGTCCGCGCACGATCCGCACCACGTGGTTGTGCATCACCTCGTCGTGGCTGGCGACCATGAAGTCGAGCAGCGCCACCGCGCCGGTGTCGGTCTCGAACCGCGTCTCCAGCACCAGACTGCCGTCGCGGTAGGCACGGGTGCTGGTGAAGTCGCCCTGCGGCGCGATCGCCCAGCGGCCGTGGTCGGGTTCGCCGAGCAGGGCGGCGAACAAGGCATCGGAATCGAAGCGCGGCAGACACAGCCAGTCGATCGAGCCGCGACGGTCCACCAGAGCCGCGCTGCGGCAGTTGCCGAGCATGGCGTAGTCTTCGATTCGCGAGGCCATCGTGGGCGCCGGTGCGGAGGAGCGGCGAGTCTGCCAGCGCCGGTGTTTGCGTCGCGTAATCGCCGCGCGGCGCCGTTCAGGCGCGCGCAAGCGGCCGGCTGCGGCTACACTGCGGCTGCGCATGACTTCCGATCCCGCTGCCGCCGCCCTGCGCACTCTGGTCCTGGAGGACGATCCGATACTGCGCGATCGCATCCTGGTGCCGGGCCTGCGCCGTTTCGGCTTCGCCGCCGACGGCTGCGGCACCGGCGCGGAACTGCAGCAGCGGGTGCAGCGCGAGGGCGCCGAGATCGTGGTGCTGGATGTCGGCCTGCCCGACACCGACGGCTTCACCCTGGCCGGCGCGCTGCGCCTGCAATACCCGGACCTGGGCATCGTCATGCTGACCAGTCTGGGCCAGACCGAGGACCGCATCCGCGGCCTGACCGGCGGCGCCGACGCCTATCTGTCCAAGCCGGTGGAAATCGACCTGCTGGCCGCGACCCTGCACAGCCTGGCGCGGCGCGTGAGCGGGCGCCCGCCTGCGGCGCCGGCGCGCGGGCGCTGGCAGGTGAGCGAGGACGGCTGGTGCCTGCTGTCGCCGACCGGCGCCGCCGCCGCGCTGACCGGCAGCGAACGCCGGCTGTGCCTGCGCCTGCTCGAGCAACCGGGCCTGCTGGTGGCGCGCGAAGCCTTGATCGCCGCGCTCACCGACCGCGTGTACGACTTCGACGCGCACCGCCTGGATTCGATGGTGCACCGCCTGCGCAGCAAGGTGCAGCGCCGCTGCGGCGAGCCGCTGCCGCTGGCCGCGGTGCACGGCAAGGGCTACATCTTCGATCCCGCCGGCTGACGCGCACCGCGCACGCGCGGCGCCGCGGCGCACAGACCTTCCGGGCAGGCGCTACATCGCCACCGCATCGGCGTGCGGCAGCACGATGCGGAAGCGCGTGCCCACGCCCACCGTGCTGTGCACCTGGATCCGGCCGCCGGCGCGTACCACCAGGTCGCGCACCACCGCCAGGCCCAGGCCGGTGCCGCTGTCGGCGGGCTTGGTGCTGTAGAACGGCTCGAACACCTGCGCGGCCACCTCCGCCGGCATGCCGTGGCCGTCGTCGGCGACCTCGATGACGGTGCCCTCGTCCTCGCTGGACACGGCGATGTCGAAATGGCCGCGGTCGGCGATCGCATCGCGGCTGTTGGAGGCCAGGTTCAGCAGCATCAGGTCGAACTGGCTGCGCTCGAAACGGATCGGCGCCGGCGCCGCCGGCAGCGCGCAGCGCAGCACGATCCGCGCTTCCAGCAACTGCCGCAGCATCGGCTGCAAGGCCTCCACCGCGGCCGCGGCGTCGAAGCATTCGACATGCTCGGCGTCGCGGCGGCTGAAGCGCAGCAGCCGGCGCACGATGGTCATGCCGCGCTCGGCCGATGCCTCCACCGCCGCCAGGCTGTCCTCCAGCTGCGCGATGCGCTGCGCGTCGCTGGTCAGGTCGTCGTCGTGGCGCGCGGCGGCGAAGCCGGACATCACCGCCAGGATGTTGTTGAAGTCGTGGGCCAGGCCGCTGGCCATGCGCTCGGTGATCTCGCGTTTCTGCGCGTGGATCAGCTGGGTCTGTGCGCGTTCGCGTTCCTGCATCTCCTGCTGCAGGCGCTGGCCGCGCGCATTGGATTCGCGCAGGCTCTCGCGCAGCGCCTCGGTGGTGCGGTCCAGCAGCAGCGCCACCAGCAGGTAACTGAACAGCACCGGCAGCACGTTGAACAGCGCCTGCGCCGGCGCGCCGGCCAGTTCGGCCAGCGCATCGCGGCCCACGCCGACGCCGAGCATCAGCAGCAAGGCGACGAAGGTGACCCACAGCGCGCGGCGCCCCAGCACCAGGCCGGCCAGGATCAGCACCAGCATCTGCGCCAGTTGATCCGGCAACTGCCGCTGGAAGCCGTGGATGGCGGCGTTGACCAGCAACGAGCCGAGCATCGCCCCGAGCAGCAGCCGCACGCCGCCGCGCAGGGCGCCATGGCGCACGCGCACGAAGCCGATCGCCGCGCACACCCCGATCAGCAGACTCATGGTCAACGAAATCAGCATGCCCGGCGGCAGCGGCTGCCCGCGCAGCTCCGGCCAGGCCAGCACCACCGCCACCACGATCGTGGCGGGAATGGTCACCGCCAGGAACAGCAGCAGCAACTGGATCACCCGCGCATTGCGCCGATCCACCTCGTCCACCAGCGGCGCGCGGCCCAGCCAGTTCCAGAACGCCTTCGCCATGCCGCCGTGCTCCATTCCCGTTCAGTGAGAATCCGATGATGATCATGCGAGAACTTGCAGGTGACAAGCCGGTGACGGCGGGCCTAAGTTCGCATGACGGAACACGCCCGGGGACGACGGCGCTGCTTCCAGACCACTCCAGACCGATGCGGAGGCGCACACGCGCCGCCGACGTCACCTTCTGCCCTGCCGTTTTTTCAGCCCGAGATCGCCATGAACGCATGCTCTTCCCTGCGCGGCACCGCCGCCCGTCATCCGATTCCCCGCGCGTACAGCACCCTGGCCCTGGCCTGCGCGCTGTGCCTGTCGTCGACGGCGATGGCGCAGACGCCCACCCCCAGCACCGCGACGACCGCCAGCACCCAACCCGCCACCGGCACCGGCACCGACGCCACGGCCAGCGACGCCAGCGCCACGCCGGCCGCGACCACCTACGACCCCAGCGTCTACTTCAAGGCCACCGGCAGCGCCGACAGCAACGCCGGCGCCGACGCCGACGGCGACGAAGCGCTGGCCGCCGGCGAGGCCGCCTCGGCGGTCGGCACCGGCACCATCGCGCTCGGCGGCGGTGCGGTCGGCTACGCCAACCACGCGGTGGCGGTGGGCCACAACAGCCTGGCCACCGAGGTCTCCACCACCGCCGTCGGCGGCATGCTCGACCTGGATTTCTCCTACCAGCCCAACGGCGTGGTGATCCTGCAGCAGACTTCGGCCACCGGCGTGGCCGCCACCGCGCTGGGCGCCGGCGCCCAGGCCAGCGGCAAGTACAACGTGGCGGCCGGCGCCGGCGCGATCGCCAGCGACCGCTCCAGCGTCGCCGTCGGCGGCATCGTCGACGTGGGCGAGGAGATGAGTCCGGGCTTCGGCGCCGAAGGCACCCAAATGCAGGCCACGCAGGCCACCGGCCCGCTGTCCACCGCGCTGGGCGGCGGCGCGCTGGCCACGGCCTACAGTTCCACCGCGGTCGGCGCCCTGGCCGAAGCCAGCGCCAACCGCACCGTCGCCGTCGGCACCACCGCGGTGGCCAACCAGTACGCCGCCGTGGCGGTGGGCGCGCAGAGCCAGGCCACCGCCGAGTGGGCCACCGCCTTCGGCAACGGCGCACGCGCCTGGGGCACCCACAGCGTGGCCATGGGCCCCAGCGCGTTCGCCCAGAACGACGACGCCACCGCGGTCGGCCCGGCCGCGTTCGCCGGCGGCGTCGGCTCCACCGCGCTCGGCAACCGCTCCTGGGCCGGCGGCACCCGCAGCCTGGCTCTGGGCGGGGGCACGGTGTGGAACGGCAACTTCTTCCTCGATACGCCGGTGCTGTTCTACGACAGCATCGCCATCGGCACCAAGTCCGATGTGTTCGGCGACCAGTCGATCGCGATCGGCCCCGGCGCGCGGGTCGGCAACTCGCAGTTCGTCAACGACAAGCAGACCATCACCAACAACAGCGTGGCGCTGGGCGCCGGTTCGGTCGCCGAACGCGACAACACCGTGTCCATCGGCGCAGCGGGCGCCGAGCGCCAGCTCACCAACCTGGCCGCCGGCACCATGGATACCGACGCGGTCAACCTGGCGCAGCTGCGCAACGTCGCCGCCGCGTTCGGCGCCGGCAGCGTGGTCGACGCCAACGGCAACCTGATCGGCGGCAATTACCTGGTGCAGGGCACGCACTACACCGACCTGGGCTCGGCGATGGGCGCGCTCGACACCGCCCTCACCGGCTTCGGCAACCGCCTGAACACGATCGGCGGTTCCGGCGGCATCAGCGTCGGCGGCGGCGACGGTGCGGCGAGCGCGCCGAGCACCGGCGCCGGCACCAATGCCGTGGCCGTGGGTTCCGGGGCCACCGCCAACGGCAACAACGGCCTGGCGATGGGCGCGCAGGCGCTGGCCTATGGCCCCAACGACACCGCCATCGGCGGCAACGCCACGGTCAATGCCGACGGCAGCACCGCGGTCGGCGCCAACGCCCGCGTCGCCGCGGTGGCGACCAACGCGGTCGCGCTCGGCGAGAGCGCCAATGCCTCGGCCGCCTCGGCCACCGCGCTCGGCCAGGGCGCCTCGGCCAGCGCCGCCAATTCGGTGGCGCTGGGCCAGGGCTCGGTCGCCAACCGCGCCAACACGGTCTCGGTGGGCAGCGCCGGCAACGAACGCCAGGTCGCCAACGTCGCCGCCGGCAGCGCCGACACCGACGCGGTCAATGTGGCGCAGATGCGCGCCGGCAACAGCGCCACCCTGAGCAGCGCCAACGCCTACACCAACACCCGCATCACCGCGCTGGACGACAGCTTCAACCAGTTGCGCACCGACACCGAGCATCGCCTCGACGGCATGGACCGGCGCATGGACCGGCTCGGCGCGATGAGCGCGGCGATGCTCAACATGGCGGTCAACGCCGCCGGCACGCAGAGCCCGCGCGGGCGCGTGTCGGTCGGCGCCGGCTTCCAGGGCGGGCAGCAGGCGCTGTCGGTCGGCTATGCCCGCAAGATCGGCGCGCGCGCCTCGTTCAGCCTGGGCGGCGCGTTCAGCAGCGGCGAGTCCTCGGCAGGCATCGGCGTGGGCATCGATCTGTGACGTCACGCGGCGCCGCGCGCGCCGCCGTTTTCTTCTTCTCACCTCTCTTTCCAGGATCCGCAGATGATGTCTTCCAATACGCTCGCCGCTGCCCTCGCCGCCGTCCTGTTCGCCGGTGGCGCGCAGGCGGCCTCCCCCACCATCGGCCTGGGCGGTGTGCAAGGTCCGGTGCCGCAATCGGCCAGCGCCAACGACCTGGGCCAGCGCTTCATCGTCAAGACCCGTGACGGCGGCACCCAGGCGCGCAGCCTGCTGGCCAGCACCCTCAGCAGCGCGGTGGCGCGCAGCGGCATGCAGCGCGCGCAGATCGGCAGCAACGGGCTGACGCTGCGCAGCGCGGTCAGCGCCAAGGTGCTGCGCGACATGGCGGTGCCGGGCTGGCATGTGGTGCAGACCTCGCGCCACCTCAGCGACAGCGAGCGCACCGCCTTCATCAACGAGCTGAAGGCCGATCCGTCGGTGGTGTCGGTGCAGGTCGATCGGCTGTACCGGCGCCTGGACGAGGCCAGCGTGCGCCTGCCGGCCGCCATCGCGGCCGCCGCCTCCACCACCCCCAACGATCCGGCCTACGCCAAGCTGCAGTGGAACTTCCACGACCCAGTCGGCGGGGTCAACGCCGAGCAGGGCTGGACCCGCTCCACCGGCAAGGGCGTGGTGGTGGCGGTGGTCGACACCGGCGTGGTCAAGGACAACCCGGATCTGGCCGCCAACGTGCTGCCCGGCTACGACATGATCACCGACCACCGCGTCTCGCGCCGCGACACGGACGGTCGCGTGGCCGGCGGCTACGACCTGGGCGACTGGGTGGAAGCCGACTACTGCACCGCGCTGGGCGCGTCCGGCAATGCGCCGGCGCCGAGTTCGTGGCATGGCAGCCATGTCTCCGGCACCATCGCCCAGGTCACCAACAACAACCTGGCCACGGCCGGCCTGGCCTACGACGCCAAGATCGTGCCGGTGCGCGTGCTCGGCTCCTGCGGCGGCTTCGGCAGCGACATCGCCGACGGCATGCTGTGGGCCGCGGGCCTGCCGGTGGCCGGCCTGCCGACCAACCCGAACCCGGCCGAGGTGATCAACATGAGCCTGGGCAGCGGCGCGCCGGACACCTGCCCGCAGATCTACCAGGACGCGATCGACCAGATCAACGCCAAGGGCACGATCATCGTGGTCGCCGCCGGCAACTCCAACGCCAATGCCTCCACCTACACCATGTCCTCCTGCAACGGCGTGATCAGCGTCGGCGCTTCGCGAGTGAACGGCGGCCGCGCCAGCTACTCCAACTACGGCACGCGCGTGGACATCGCCGCGCCGGGCGGTGGCGGCGACGTCGACGGCAACCCGAACGGCTACATCTTCCAGGTGATCAACGGCGGCACCCAGAGCCCGACCGGCGACTGGCAGATCGGCGGCATGGCCGGCACCTCGATGGCCTCCCCGCAAGTGGCCGCGGCGGTGGCGATGGTGCAGAGCGTGGCCAAGACGCCCTTCAGCTGGACCGGCATGCGCGACCTGCTGCGCGCCAGCGCGCGGCCGTTCCCGGTGGCGATCCCCACCAGCACGCCGATCGGCGCCGGCATCCTGGACGTGGACATGCTGCTGCAGATGGCCACCACCCCGCCGTGCGATCCGTCCGACAGCAGCTGCGTGCCGCCGACCAAGACCCTGGTCAACAAGGTGGAGATGCGCGGCATCGGCAGCCAGGGCGGCGATGCGCTGTACAGCTTCCAGGCCGCGGCCGGCACGGTGGTCAGCTTCATGACCTTCGGCGGCACCGGCAACGTGGCGATGTACATGTCGGCGGGCAAGACGCCGACCAGCAGCAGCTACGACGCGCGTTCCACCCGTGCCGGCACCACCCAGGCGGTGCGCCTCACCCCGTCCAGCGCCACGACCTACTACGTGCGCCTGAGCGGCAGCTACAGCGGCCTGACCCTGGTCGGCCGGCAGTAACGCCCGATGATCGCGCGGCGGCGCCGTTCGCCGCCGCGCCACGTGCGCGGGAGGAGAACCTCCCGCAGCGGTTCCGAAAGCAGCGACGTGCCTACCATGACGCAGTTCGCCCGCCTTCCGGCGGGCATTTTTTTGCTGGATGGTGCACGGCGGTGCGGCGCGAGACCGCAAGCCCCTCTCCCACCGGGAGAGGGGTTGGGGTGAGGGTGCGGCACGAGGCGCGGTGCAATGGGCGAGGCGAGGCGGCGCCCGACCCTCATCCGGCCCTCCGGGCCACCTTCTCCCGGTGGGAGAAGGAAGAGCGCTAGCGGCTTTCGCGCAGGAACCGCGCCATCGACGACACTCCCGGCAGCGCCGGCTGGAACTGCCCGGCGACGTCGACGAAGCCGCGCATCACCGCGATCTCGCGCGGGGTGCGGTTCAAGGTATCGCGCAGTTCCGGATCGGCACCGGCGCGCAGCAGGCGCTGCACCAGCAGCGGCAGGCCGTGCAGCGCGGCCAGGTGCAGCGGGCCGAAGCCGCGCGGATCCTGCACCTCCAGGCTGACCTCCTCGTCGAGCAGGCGCTCGACGCCGGCCAGCACCACCGGCTCCTCGCAGGCTGTGCCCGGTTCGGCGCGCGCGCCCAGCAGCAACAGTAGCGGCGTCACCCCGCCGGCGGAACCGCGGTCGGCCTCGGCGCCGGCCAGCAGCAGCGTGTCCAGCAGGGCCAGCAGGCGCGACTTGTCGCGCGCGGTGAACCCGTACAGCGCGGCACAGTGCAGCGGGGCCAGTTGCTGGGCGTCGCCGGCATGCACGTCGGCACCGGCGGCCAGCAGCCGCGCGGCGATGTCCGGCAGGCCCAGCGCGCAGGCCAGCATCAGCACGGTGACCCCGCCCGGCAGGCGGTGTTCGATCTGCGCGCCGGCCTGCAGCAATGCCGCGACGATCTCGGTCTGGCGCATGCTCACCGCCGCCGACAGCGGCGTGGCGCCGCTGGCCGCGGCGTGCTGCAGATCGGCGCCGCGCGACAGCAACAGTTTCACCGCCTCGGCATGGCCGCCGCCGGCGGCGCGCAGCAATGCGGTGCAGCCCTGCGCGTCCACCGCATCCACCGGCAGGCCGAGGTCGATCAGGCGGCGGATCGCCTCGGCGTCGCCGACCATCGCCGCGGCCGGCACGTCGGCCTCGCGCAGCGGACGCCGCGGCAGCGGCCAGGTGCGCCAGTCCAGCCAGTCGGCCAGGTCGCGGCGGCCGCTGGCCAGGGCCACGCCGAGCGGGGTCTGGCCGTCGGCGGCGCGCGCATCCGGCGAGGCGCCCTGCTGGATCAGCAGTTTCAGCGAGGCCTCGCGGCCCAGCGCGGCGGCCAGGTGCAGCGCGGTCATGCCGTGGCTGTCGCGCGCCTCGCGGTCGGCGCCGCGCTCGAGCAACTGCAGCTGCAGCCGCAGCCAGCCCAGCCGCACCGCCAGCGACAGCGGCGGATCGCCGGCCGGCGACGGCGCGAACGGATCGGCGCCGCGCTCCAGCAGTTCCAGGGCGAACTGTTCCAGCGCGCGTGAGGCGTGATCGTGCTGCGCGCAGGCGGCGAGCAGGCGGGTCAGGCCGCCGCGGCCGGCCGGCGACACGCCGTGGCGCAGCATCGCCTGCAGGCTGGGCACCGCCTCCACGCCGCGCGAGAGCAGCGCGAACATCGGGGTGTCGCCGCAGGCATCGAGTACCTCCGGCTCGGCGCCGTGCGCCAGCAGCCAGTCCACCGCCTGCGCGTTCAAGGCCAGCGGCGGCTCGTGCAGCAGCGCGCCCAGTTCCTCCGCCGCGCACAGCCGCGCCAGCGCGGCCAGGCCGTCGCGCGGCTGGCCCAGTTGCAGGCCTTCGCGCAGCAGTTCCAGCGGCGGACGGTCGGGCAGCCCGGCCGGGCCAGTCTCGCCCTGGCCGTCGCTGACCGCGGCCGGCAGCGGATAGTCCGGGTCCAGCGCGGACACGATCGCCCAGCGCCCGGCCTCGGCGGCCAGGTCGACGGCGCGGCGGCCGCTCTGGTCCGGCTGCGCCGGCGCCACGCCCAGCTCCAGCAGGCGCCGGATCAGCCCGGGGGCGACGTGGTCGGCGGTGCAGGCCAGCAGGATCGCGTTGCGGCCATCGCCATCGACCGCAACCAGGTCCGGCTTGTGCGGCAGCAGCCGTTCCAGCACCGCCACGCGGCCGTGGCGGGCGGCTTCCAGCCACGGCGTGCGGCCCAGCGCATCGCGCGCTTCCAGGTTGGCGCCGGCGCCGAGCAGGGCCTGCACGATCTCCACGTGGCCGGCCTGCGCCGCCTCGTGCAGCGCGCTGCGGCGCTGGCGATCGCGCGCGTCGACCCGGGCCTTGTGCTTGAGCAGCAACTGCACGCCGGCCGGATCGTCTTCCTCGGTACCGGCCGCGGCCAGCAGCACCGGGCTGGCCTCGGCCGGCTCCGGCTTGGCGCCGCGCTCGAGCAGGAACTTGGCCATGCGCCAGTTGCCGACCTGGCAGGCCACCGCCAGCGGGGTCAGGCCGTCGCGGTTGGCCGCGTCCAGTTCGGCGGCGGCGTCGCGCAGCAGCGCGGCCACGCCCGGGTCGGAGCTGCGCGCGGCGTGATGCAGCGGGGTGTTGCCGTCGCCGTCGCTGGCGCGCGGGTCGGCGCCGTTGGCGAGCAGGGTCATCACCGCCTCCGGGCGGCCATGCCAGCTGTCGCGGGTGGCGGCCAGCAGCGGGGTCATGCCCAGGTGCGGGCGATTGACGTCGACCCCGCGCACGATCAGTTCGCGCAACAGGCGCAGGTCCGGCAGCACCGCGGCCAGCACCGGCAGGCTGCGCTGGTCGCGCCACTCGGCGGCGGGCAGCGCATGCGGATCGGCGCCGGCCTGCAGCAATTGCAACGCGCGATCGACGCGGCCACCGCGGGCGGCGTCGTACAGCGCCGCATGCAGTTCGTCCTGCGCCGGCGGCGGCTCGTCGGCGCGCGGCGCGGCGGTGGCGCTGAGTTCGGCGAACAGGTCGGCCGAGGACACCGGCGGGGTCAGCGTCTGCGGCGGCGCCACCCGTTGCAGGCCGGCGTGCAGCAGTGGCGACAGCAGCGCATAGGCCAGCGCCAGCGGCCAGCGTGCGGCCTCGGCGAGCAGTCCCGGCCAGGCCAGCACCACGCCGAGCCCGGCCAGCACCAATACCAGCGCGGCCACCGCCAGCCCGCGCCAGGCCTGCACGTCCTGCTGCGCCAGCGCATGCCAGCGCGCGCCCAGCGGGCCGCCCTCGGCATCGCTGCCGTGCCACAGCGGCCAGGTCCGCCACAGCCCGAGCAGCGCGGCACTGGCGGCCACGCTCAGCGCCAACGCGGCGGCCAGGCTGCCGCTGTCGTGCAGCGCCGCCAGCGGCCAGGCCACCAGCACCGCGACCAGCGCCATGCCGCCGGCCCACAGCACCAGCAGCGGCACCGCCGCGCCGACCAGGTCGCGCGCGGCGCGTGGGCGCGGCCGGCTGCCACGGTGCCAGGACAACGCCAGCGCGAACGCCGGTTGCGCCAGCCATGCGCCCAGCGCGGCGGCCAGCGGGCCGATTCCGGCGGCCAGCGCCAGCACCGCGCCCAGGGCGGCGGCGAGCATCGGCGCACGCGCGCGGAGAAAGGAGTCAGTCATCGTGTCGATCGGTGGTGCCGGGCAGGGACGGCGGCAATTGCAGATGGAAGCCGCAGCCGGCGAGGTTGGCGCGCACCGCGGCCGGATCGGCGCGGGCCAGCGTGCGTTCGGCGGTCAACGCCACCTCGAGCACGAACGCCAGCGGCTGCAGCGACGCCAGCAGCGCCGGCGGCAGACGGCCGAAGTCGTCGCGGGCGGCGAGATACAGATAGGTGTCCGGCTTGCGTTGGCTTTTGTAGACGTAGGCTTGCATGCCCGTGGCGTGCGCCTGGCGTGGAAAGGCAAGCGATTGTGGAGGAAATGCGCCAGCGGCGAAAGCGCACGCCGGCCCTGCGCTGAACGGATCCGGGCGCGGGCGCTATTCACGTTCGCGTCGTGGGTGTTTCACGGCATGACCGAATGCGTCGATATACTGCGGCGATTGTCCTTGTATGGAATACCGCGTGACCGAAGCGTCCTCGTCGCCCCGCATGGCCCCGGTGGCCATCCGCGCCTACACCGCGACCAACGCGCTCGGCAGCGGACTGCACGCCCAGGCCGCGGCGCTGCGCGAGGGCCGCAGCGGCCTGCGTCGCAACGACTTCGGTCCGCAACCGCTGGAATGCTGGATCGGCCGGGTGGACGCGCTGGAAACCGCCGCGCTGCCGGAGGCCCTGGCCGCGTGGGAATGCCGCAACAACCGCCTGGCCTGGCTCGCCCTGCAGCAGGACGGCATGGCCGCCGCCGTGGCCGCCGCGGCGCAACGGCACGGCGCCGAACGGGTGGCGGTGGTGATGGGCACCTCCACCTCCAGCATCGGCGCCAGCGAGGAGGCCTACACCCGGCTCGAGCACGATGCGGAGGGTCCGCGCATGCCGGCCGACCTGGACCGGCCGATCGTGCACACCCCGCATTCGCTCGGCGATTTCGTGCGCGCCGCCACCGGCCTGCGCGGCCCGTGCATCACCGTCGCCACCGCCTGCTCGTCCAGCGCCAAGGTGTTCGCCCAGGCGGCGCGGCTGATCGCCGCCGGCGTGGTCGATGCGGCGCTGGTCGGCGGCGTGGACACGCTGTGCGGCAGCGTGCTGTTCGGCTTCAACTCGCTGCAGGTGGTGTCGCCGGAACCATGCCGGCCGTTCGACGTGCGCCGGGTCGGGCTGTCGCTGGGCGAGGCCGGCGGCTACGCACTGCTGGAACGCGCCGATGCCGCCGACGCGCCGCCGGCGCAGGCGCTGCTGTGCGGCTACGGCGAATCCAGCGACGCCCACCACATGTCCGCGCCGCATCCGCAGGGGCTGGGCGCCGGCCTGGCGATGCGCGGCGCGTTGCAGCGCGCCGGCGTGGACCCGGCCGAAGTCGGGTATCTCAACCTGCACGGCACCGCGACCCCGGCCAACGACAGCGTCGAGGCCGCCGCGGTGGCGGCGCTGTTCCCGCCGACCCTGCATGCCAGTTCGACCAAGGCCTGGACCGGGCACACGCTCGGCGCCGCCGGTATCGTCGAGTCGGTGTTCGCCCTGCTGGCGCTGCGTGACGGCCTGCTGCCCGGCACCCTCAACAGCGAACTGCCCGATCCCGCCTGCGGCCCGCAGATCCGCTTCGCCACCGCCCATGCACAGGTCCGCTACGCGATGAACAACTCATTCGGCTTCGGCGGCAACAACTGCTCGCTGCTGTTCGGCCGCGCATGAGCACGCCCATGCTGAGCGCGACGATCGAAGGCATCGGGTTCTGGGCGCCCGGCCTGCCCGGATGGACGCTGGCACAGGCGTTCGCGCGCGGCGACGGCGCGCCGCTGGAGACGCCCGGACGGCCCTCGCCGCAACTGCTGGCGCCCAACGAGCGCCGCCGCGCGCCGGACACGGTGGCGGTGTCGCTGGACGCGGCGCTGGCTGCCTGCCAGGACGCCGGCCGCGACCCGGCCACGCTGCCGTCGGTGTTCACCTCCACCCACGGCGACCTGGCGATCACCGACTACATGTGCACCACCCTGGCCAGCGAACCGCTGTCGGTGTCGCCGACCAAGTTCCACAACTCGGTGCACAACGCCGCCGCCGGCTACTGGACCATCGGCGCCGGCGCCACCGCCGCGGCGACCGCGATCAGCGCGCACAGCGGCAGTTTCGCGCAGGGACTGCTGGAAGCGCTGTCGCAGCTGGCCGCGGGCGAAGACGCGGTGCTGCTGGTCGGCTACGACAGCCGCTCGGTGGGGGCGCTGGGCCGGATCGCGCGCAGCGAGGGCCTGCTCGGCGGCGCGCTGGTGCTGAGCGCGGGCGCCCGCGACGGCAAGCCGCAATTGCAGGTACAACTGCGCGACGGCACCGCGCCGGTCGGCGATGGCGCGCTGGCGCGGCATGCCGCGGGCAACGCGATGGCGCCGATGCTGCCGCTGTTCGACGCGCTGGCGCTGGGCAGCAGCGGTTGCGTGCTCGATGCAGGCGGCGGCCGCTGCCTGCAGGTGGAGCTGCGCGCATGAGCCGCACGCCGCTGAGCGCCGCCGACGCGGCGATCCTGATTCCGGCCCTCAACGAACGGCTGCGCATCCGCGAGGTGGTCAGCGACGCGCTGGCGCACTGCCCGCGTGTGATCGTGGTCGACGACGGCTCCGACGACGGCACCAGCGACTGCATCGCCGACCTGCCGGTGACCCTGCTGCGCCATCCGCAACGCCGCGGCAAGGGCGCGGCGCTGCGCAGCGGCTTCGCCGAGGCGCAGCGCCAGGGCGCGCGCGCGGTGATGACCATGGACGGCGACGGCCAGCACAGCGCCGCCGACTTCCCGCGGTTGCTGGCCGCGGCCAACCGCCATCCCGGCTGCGTGATCGTGGGCGCGCGCCTGCGCAAGCGCGCCAGCCAGCCGCCGATCCGCCGCATCGGCAACGATTTCGGCGACTGGGGCATCGCCTGGGGCTGCGGCTTCCGCCTGGTCGACAGCCAGAGCGGCCAGCGCCTGTACCCGCAGTCGGTCTACACCCTGCCCGACGTGCCCGGCGAGGGCTTCGTGTTCGAGGCGCAACTGCTGATCTCCGCGGCGCGCCAGGCCGGCGCGCGGGTGGTGGCGGTGCCGATCGAGACCCGCTACGCCAACCAGACCCCGGGCACGTTCCGCAAGAGCCACTTCCGGCTGGTGCGCGATCTGTGGAAGATCACCTCGCACGTGATCGTGCAGGTGTGGACCTATGGGCACGTGGTGCGCGAGTACCGGCGCACCCGCGCCAATCCGGTGCTGATCGACGACATCGACGGCACCCTCGACACGGCCCCCCTGGCCGTCGCCAAGGAAAAGACGACA
The DNA here is from genome assembly GCF_009192885.1 of Xanthomonas sp. LMG 12462. NCBI lineage: Bacteria > Pseudomonadati > Pseudomonadota > Gammaproteobacteria > Lysobacterales > Lysobacteraceae > Xanthomonas > Xanthomonas sp. LMG 12462. The sequence goes on from NZ_NMPP01000082.1 coordinate 91,801, forward strand.
TGAAGGCAGCGCAGGCGGATGTGGCGATTCTGGGCGGCGGACTGGCCGGACTGACCCTGGCGCTGCAATTGCGCCAGCGCGACCCGCAGCTGCGCATCCGCGTGCTGGAACGGCGCGCGCACCCGGTACGCGAGGCCGCGTTCAAGGTCGGCGAGTCCTCGGTGGAGATCGGCGCGCACTACTTCGCCGAGGTGCTGGGCCTGCGCGAGCACCTGGATGCCGAACAGATCCGCAAGTTCGGCTTCCGCTTCTTCTTCTCCGACGGGCGCACCGACATCGACCAGTGCACCGAGCTGGGGGTGAGCCAGTTGCTGCCCACCCCGTCGTGGCAGATCGACCGCGGCCGCTTCGAGAATTTTCTCGGGCAGCGCGCGCGTGACCTGGGCGTGGAATTCCTCGACGGCAGCACGGTGCGCGGCGTTGACCTGGCCGAGGACGACGGCGACCACTGCGTGCGCTACAGCCGCGACGGCGCCGAGGCCAGCCTGCAGGCGCGCTGGGTGATCGACGCCAGCGGCCGCGCCGGCCTGCTCAAGCGCAAGCTCGGCCTGGCCCAGGACAACGCGCACCAGGCCAACGCGGTGTGGTGGCGGGTGGACGGGCTGGTCGATCCCAACGGCTGGTCGCAGGACAGCGCCTGGCTACAGCGCTGCACGCCGCCGGACCGCTGGCGCTCGACCAACCACATGTGCGGCCCCGGCTACTGGTTCTGGCTGATCCCGCTGTCCTCCGGCGCGCATTCGCTGGGCATCGTCTGCGATGCCGCGATGCATCCGCTGGAGACCATGAACACCCACGCCAAGGCGATGGACTGGCTGCGCACGCACCAGCCGCAGGTGGCCAGCACGCTGGAGCGCAGCGAGCACACGGTGCAGGATTTCCTGTTCCTGCGCGACTTCTCCTACGGCTGCAAGCAGGTGTTCTCGGCACAGCGCTGGGCGCTGACCGGGGAGGCCGGCGTGTTCCTGGACCCGTTCTATTCGCCGGGCAGCGACTTCATCGCCATCAGCAACACCTACATCTGCGAACTGATCGGGCGCGAGCGCGCCGGGCGCGACATCGCGCCCTACGCCGAGCTGTACCAGCAGCTGTATTTCTCGTTCTACGAGAACACCCTGACCCTCTACCAGGACCAGTACCCGCTGTTCGGCGACGCCCAGGTGATGCCGGTCAAGGTGATCTGGGACTACACCTACTACTGGTCGCTGCTGGCGCCGCTGTACTGCACCGACCGCATCGCCGACCTGGCCGTGCTGGGCCGGCTGCGCCCGGCGCTGCAGCAGGCCAGCGCGCTCAACCTGGGCATGCAGGCGCTGCTGCGCGACTGGGGCGCGGCCAACCGCGCGCAGGCCGCGGCGGTGGCCGACGGGCGCCTGCTGGACCAGTACCTGATCGGCTGGTTCCACGAACTCAACCGCGCGCTGAGCGACCGGCTGGACGATGCCGCCTTCGTCGCCCGCCTGCACGGCAACGTCGCGCGCATGGCGGAACTGGCCGGGGAGATCCTGGCGCGCGCCCGCCAGCAGCATCCCACGCTGGCCGACCACGGCCTGCTGGACGCATGCCGCGACGCGCAAACGCCGCTGCCGGTCCTGTCGCCGGCCTGGTACGCGGACGCGGCCTGATCCACGCGCAGGGCCATGCCGCCCTGCAACAACGCGCGCTTCGCTTCCCCGCCGCGAGGCGCCAGGCCAGCGCGCAATTGCGCGGCACGCGTCACATGGGGCGAATATCGCCCGCGCATTCGGGTTTTCGCACGCGCGGCGGTTGACGCCCTGGCGCCACCGGCGCGACACAGGCCCGCCGCGCCCGGCGCGTCCTCCAGGAGAACTCCATGCGCTCCACGCTGCTCGCCTTGGCCCTGCCGCTGGCCGCTCTCGCCGCCTCCTCCACCGCACATGCGCAGACGACCGCGCGCGCACCGGCCTCGCCGGCACCACTGCAGCAGTCGTGCGACGCGCTGGCGAGCCGGCTCGCCTATCCCGGCACCCGCTTCACCGCGGTACGCAGCGTGGCGGCCGGCGCCCTGCAGGTGGCCGGCCAGCCGATCGGCGCGCACTGCCAGGTCACCGGGCTGATGCACGAACGCGTCGGCAGCGACGGCCAGCCCTATGCGATCGGCTTCGAGATGCGCCTGCCGGCGGCATGGAACGGGCGCTTCTTCTACCAGGCCAACGGCGGCCTGGACGGCAACGTGGTCCCGGCGCTCGGCGACATCGGCGGCGGCGGCCAGCGCGACAACCCGCTGCGCATGGGCTTTGCGGTCATCAGTTCCGATGCCGGGCACAGCAATGCGCAGAACCCGCTGTTCGGCCGCGATCCGCAGGCGCGCCTGGATTACGGCTACCAGGCGGTGCAGGCGCTGACGCCGATGGCCAAGCGCGTGGTGCAGATCGCCTACGGCAAGGCGCCGGACTACAGCTACTTCGGCGGCTGCTCCAACGGCGGTCGCCACGGCATGGTCGCCGCCGCGCGCGACGCGCAGGACTACGACGGCATCCTGGTCGGCGACCCCGGGTTCCATCTGCCCAAGGCGGCGATCGCCGACCTGGCCGCGGCGCAGCAACTGGCGGCACTGGCCGGCGGCAGCGACACGCGCAGCGGCCTGAGCGCCGCCGAGCGCAGCCTGGTGGCCGAGCGCATCGTCGCCACCTGCGATGCGCTGGACGGCGTGCGCGACGGCATGGTGCAGGACGTGCTCGCCTGCCAGCGCCGCTTCGACCTGAACCGCGACGTCGCCACCTGCGGCAGCGCCGGGCGCACCGGCCAATGCCTGACCCCGGCGCAGAAGCGCGCGCTCGGCGCCATCCACGCCGGCGCGCGCAACAGCGCCGGCACGCCGCTGTACGCGCCCTTCCCCTACGACCCGGGCATCGCCAGCGGCGACTGGGCCGGCTGGCGGCAGGACGCCTCGCTGACCCTGGTGCCCGGCTCGGTGGCCTTCGGCTTCGTCACCCCGCCGGAGGATCCGGCGGTGCTGCAGGATCTGAAGCGCTATGCGCTGCAGTTCGACATGGACCGCGACGCGCCGAAGATCTTCGCCACGGCCGGCGCCTTTGGCGAATCCGCGTGGTCGTACATGACCCCGCCGAACGAGACCCGGCTGACCACGCTGAAGAAGCGCGGCGGCAAGCTGCTGATCTACCACGGCACCGGCGACGGCATCTTCTCCTTCGCCGATACCGCGGCCTGGTACGACCGCCTGCGCACCGCCGATGCCGACGCCGCCAGCTACGCACGCTTGTTCGCGGTGCCGGCGATGGCGCATTGCGCCGGCGGGCCGGCCACCGACCAGTTCGACGCGTTGACCCCGCTGGTGGCCTGGGTCGAGCAGAGCCAGGCGCCGGACGCGATCGTCGCCAGCGCGCGCGGCAGCGGCAGCGCCGCGCCCAATGCCGAGGTACCGGCCAACTGGAGCAGCCAGCGCAGCCGCCCGCTGTGCCCGTATCCGCAGGTGGCGCGCTATGTCGGCGGCGACGTGGAGGCGGCGTCCAGCTTCGTCTGCCGCTGAGCGCACGCCGCCGTTGCGCCGCCGGCATGGCGGTGCAACGGCCGCGTCGTTTTCGAGGCGGTCAGCCCATGCCGCCGTTGATGCCGATGACCTGGCCGTTGATGTAGGCGGCCGCGTCCGAACACAGGAAGGCGACCAGCGCGGCCACCTCCTCCGGCTTGCCCGGGCGCCCGGCCGGGACCATCTGCTTGATCGCCTCCGGCGGGAAGGCACTGTCGGCCATCGCACCCTGGATCACGCCCGGTGCGACCACGTTGACGCTGATGCCGCGGCTGGCCATTTCCCGCGCCAGCGACATGCTGGCGCCATGCAGCGCCGCCTTGGCCGCGGCGTAGTTGGTCTGCCCGCGGTTGCCCAGCACCGCCGACACCGAGGACACGCTGACGATGCGGCCCCAGCGCGTGCGCGCCATCGGCAGCAGCAGCGGCTGGGTGACGTAGAAGAAGCCGTGCAGCGAAACGTCGATGACCTTGTGCCACTGCGCCGCGCTCATGCCCGCCATCGGCGCGTCGTCGTGGATGCCGGCGTTGTTGACCAGCACCTGGATCGGGCCGGCCTCCAGCAGCGTCGCCAGCGCCTGCGCGCTGGCCTCGGCATCGGCCACGTCGAAGGCCACCGCCTCGGCGCTGCCGCCGGCGGCGACGATCGCCTCCACCACCGCCGCGGCGCGTGCGACGTTGGCATTGGCGTGCACGATCACGTGCAAACCCTGCGCAGCCAGGGCGTGGCAGATCGCGCCACCGAGATCGCCACTGCCGCCGGTGACCAGGGCGCGGCGCGGGGAAGCAGGCTGGGACATCGTGGTTCCTTGGGCGGAGGGACAGGGCCGCCATCCTAACGACTCGTCGCGCACCGCGGGCACACCACCCGACGCCGCAGCGGCCGCGGGCGGACGTTATCGTGAAAACCCAGCGCGATCGATGGCCCACGACGCCGCGAAACGGCACCTGCAGGAACGTGCCCGTGCATTGCCTGGGTGCACTGTGGGAGGGACTTCAGTCCCGACGCCTTCCAAGCCTGGATAGCGCTCGCCGCGTCTGCAGGGCCGTCGACGCCTACGCGGTCACGCCACGCCCAGCATCACCGTCGCGCGACCCTCGGCCAGCAACTGCCCGGCATGGCTGATGCGGAAGGCGTACTGCTGGCTGTCCTCGGCCTGCAGCAGCACCTCGGCCTCGCCTTCGATCGGACCCGGCAGATCCTGCAGTTCGGCGACGTGCAACTGCACCCCGCGCAGCGCCACCAGCATGCCCGGCCGCACCGGCGTGCCCGCGGCGCGACCGAGCAGGCCACCGTGCACCGCCATCGCCTGCGCGCCGTATTCGCACAGGTGCAGCGCGTGCAGCCGGCCGCCGCTGCGCAGCGGATGCGCGGCCTGGCGATGCGCGACGCTGCGCAACAGCACGCGCTGCGCGTCCCAGGCCACCACTTCCTCCCACAAGCACATCAGGCCCTGGTGCGGGACCAGGGCGGCGATGGCGTCGCGTCCGTGCAAGGGTTCAGTGTGCATGGCGGCTCTCCCGGGTGTCGCTGGCGGTCTCGCGCGAAATCAGCAGCGCCAGCACGAAATTGAACAGCACGCCCAGCGCCACGGTGCTGCCGATCGCGCGCAGCACCGGGATGCTGGAGGCGGCCAGCAGCGCGAACACCAGCAGGGTCATCAGGCTGCACACGATCAACGCATGCAGGGTGCGCAACTGGTCGGCGCGGTCGTCGCCGGCGTGGTCGAAGAACAGCGCGTAGTCCAGGCCCAGGCCGGCGGCCAGGATCAGCGCGATCAGGTGGAACAGGTTCAGTTCGACCCCGCAGCCGCGCAGGATCGCCAGGATCAGCAGCGTGGTCAGGGCCATCGGCAGCAGCACGCGCACGACGCGCCGCGGCGTGCGCAGCGCGATCGCCACGGTCAGCGCCAGCAGCACCGCGGCCACGCCCAGCGCGGCGAGCACGCGGCCGCGGTAGGCGGCGACCAGCGACTCGGAGGCGTCCTTCAGGTCCAGCAGTTGCGCGCCGCTGCCCTGCACCGCGCGCGCCAGCTGCGCCGGATCGCGCAGCCCGGTCAGCGACACCAGTGCGGTGGTGCGGTCCGGACGCTCCAGCAGCAGGCCGCCGACGGGGGTCGCCAGCGGCGTGCCATGCAGGTCGCGCGCGGTCAGCAGCGGCGCACTGCGCGCGGCCTGCAGGTCGGCCAGGAACGGCGCGAAGGCATCGGCGCGGAACGGCGTGGCGGCGACCGCGGCGGCGGTGATCGCCTGCGCCTGCGCCGGATCGGGCAAGGCGGCCTGGCGCCGGCGCTGGGTGGCGGCGCTGGGCAGGTAGCGCGCGGCCATGTCGTAGCCGGCCAGCTCGCCCTGCGCCACCAGCGCATCCAGGCGCGGGCGCAGGCGTTCGGACGCGGCCAGCGCGGCCTCGGCCGAGGCCGCCGGCAGCGCCAGCACGTAGCGCACGTCGGGCGCACCCAGTTCCTGGCGCAGGTGCGCGTCGCGGGCCAGGCCGTCGGCCGGCACCGGGGTCAGCTTGGACAGGTCGTTCTGCCAGAACGGCCCCGGCGCGAACACGATCACCGCGGCCGCCAGCAGGGCCAGCGGCAGCAGCGACCAGCGCGGCCGCGGCAGCCGCGCGATGCCGCGCCACAGCCGCTCCAGCATCGGCGAATCGGCATGGTCGCGCGGCGAGGGGTCGATCAGCGCCGGCAGCAGCAGGCGCGTGGTCAGCGCCGCCACCAGCAGGCCGGCGATGGTGAACACCGCCAACTGGCGCAGGCCGTCCACGCCGGAGAACAGGAAGGTGACGTAGGCGATGCAGGTGGAGACCACGCCGGTGGCCAGCGTCGGCCAGAGATGGCGCGCGTTCTCGCGTGGATCCAGGCCCGGGCGCTGATGGCTGAACAGATGGATCGGGTAGTCCTGGACCACGCCGATCAGGGTGAAGCCGAACGCCACGGTGATGCCGTGCACGCCGTCGAACAGCAGCGCCACCGCGCCGAGGCCGGCCAAGCCGGCGCTGGCCAGCGGCAGCACGCCCAGCACCGGGATCTTCCAGCTGCGGTAGGCCACCAGCAGCAGCACGATCAGCCCCACCGTATCCAGGGTGCCGATCCACTGCGCCTCGTTCTGGGTGCGCCCGCCGATCTCCACCGAGAACGCGCCAGGACCGGTCAGCGTCAGCTTGCTGCCGGTGCCGGCGCTCACCTTGGCGAAGGCGGCATGGATCGCATCCACCGCGCGCTGCTGGCCGGTGGGGTCGAAGCCGGCGGCGCGGGTCTGCGCGACCAGCAGCGCGTCCTTGCCGGCGCGGTCGAACCACACCCCGTCGCGCTGCTGCGGGCCGCCGGCCGGCTGCAGGCTCTCGGCCAGGTGCAGCACTTCCAGGGTCGGATCGCGCGGCAGCAGCGGCTCCACCATCGCCGCCGCCGGCGAGCCCAGGTCCTGCAGCCGCGCCTGTAGCGCATCGCGCAGGGTCGGCGCATCCAGCGGTTTGGCGTCGAAGCTGTCGCTGAGCAAATAGCGGTACGGCAGCAGGCGCGGCGGGATCGCATCCAGGCTGGCATCGGCGCCGTTGGCGACCAGTTCGAACACGTCGCGCTGCGCGGCCAGTTCGGCATGCAGCGCCTGCGATTGCCGCGCCAGCGTGGCCGGATCGGCCCCGGACAACGACATCAGCAGCAGCCGCGAGCCAGGGCCTTCGCCGAGTTCGTCGAGCAGGAGTTTCTGCGCGGGAGTGCGGGCTTCCGGCATGAACTTGCGCAGATCACCGGACACCTGCAGTGCGTTGCCCAGCCAGATCCCGGCCACGGTCAGCAGCGCCAGCCACAGCAGCGCCAGCGAGATGCGCATCTTCGAACTCAGGGCTCGCGTCATCGCTGCATCCCCACGCCGCCCTGCGCCGCGCGATCAGCCGCCGCACGCGCAGCCGTCAGGCCGGCAGCACGCTGCCGGCGGGCGCCTCGTGCGGGGATCACGCCGCGTCGCCGTGGCACAGCGCGGTCAGCGCGGCGCTGTCGGCAACGGCGCCGGCGGCCTGCGCGGCACCGGCCAGCAGGGTGCGCTGGACGTCGCCCTTGGCCGGGGTGGTCTCGATGCAGCGCAGTTCGGCGCCACGGCCGTACAGGCGCAGGCTGCGCACGTGCGCGGCCATGGCCGGATCCTTCGGCTGCAACTGCAGCTGCCAGCGCTCGCGGGTGCCGCTGCTGCTGATGTTGAACTGCTGCTGCAGCAGCGCGCGGTCGCCGGACAGCAACGCGCCGAAACCGCTCTGCAAGCCGGCCAGTTCCGGCACGCGCGTCAGCGAGAAGCGCCGCGGCGGCTTGCCGTCGCGCTCCAGCGTGGCTTCACTGCCGCGCAGGGTGGTGGTCTCGTGGTACGGCGCGGTGACCTCGCGCACCAGCGTCTGCGCGTCCGGGCGGCGGTACTCGCCCTGCACCCGCAGCGGCGCCTTCAGCAGCGCCGAGCCGCGCAGTTCGACGAAGGCGGTGCTGACCGGCGCCGGCCGCGCCAGCTTCTGCAGGATCCAGTCGGCGTCCGGCGCCTCAGGCGATGCGGCGCTCAGCGGTGCGGCGCTGCACAGCAGTATCAGCATCCACGGCAAGGTGCGGCGCATCGGCATGGCGGTTGTTCCAGAAGTCGTAGAAGTTGAACCAGTTGTAGGGCGCGGAGCGGGTGTAATGCTCCAGCCTGGCGGCGTAATCGCGGATGAGCGCGGCCAGCACCGGCGCACGCTGCCGGCGCGGCAGGTCCAGGCCTTCGCTGAAGGTCTCGAACACCAGCTCGTAGCGGTTGCCGCCGCGGTACAGCCCGAACGCCAGCACCACCGGCACCTTGAGCGCGGCGGCGATCAGCCACGGCGACGTCGGGAACATGGCGCCCTGGCCGATGAACGCGGCCGGCAGCGCCGGATCCTCCGGGCGCGGCCGGTCCACCAGCAGCGCGACCAGCGCGCCCTCGTCGGTGGCCTGCTTGATCGCCATGACGATCGAGGTGCTGTCCATGCCGGCGTCGATGATGTTGGCGGCCAGTTGCGGGTTCAGCGCGCCCAGCAGTTCGGTCATCGCCGGGTTGTGCGCCTTGTCCAGCACCACCTTGACCTGCACGTCCGGGCGCTCGGTGGCCAATACCCGCAGCGCGTCGAAGCTGCCCAGGTGCGAGCCGAAGATCAGCACGCCGCGGCCGCGGTCCATCTGCGTGTGCAACTGGTCCAGGCCGCGGATCTGCACCCGGAACCGGTGCATCTGCCCGCACAGCATGAACACCCGGTCGAGGATTGTCGAAGCGAAGGTGTGGATGTGCCGGGCCACCTCCAGCAGCGTGGCCGGGCGGTCGAACACGCGGCTCAGGTAGTGCCGCGAATCTCGCCGCTCCGGGCCGCGCACCAGCAGGAAGTACAGGGTGATCGGATACAGCAGCAGGCGGCCGACGGCGCGGCCGCCATAGCGGGCGATGCTGCGGATCAGCCACAGGGCGAAGCGGCCGCCGCCTTCCGGGCGGTGCTTCCAGCCGGCGCTCACGGCGCCGCCTCGGCGTTGAGTTCGCCGCTGACCAGCAGGTCCTCGCCACGCAGCACGCGGAAGCGCCAGCGCGGCGCGGCGCCGTCCAGTTCCACCCGCGCCGGCTGGCCGGGAAACAGCGGTTGCACGAACTTCACCTGCGGCAGGCGCAGCGGCGCGCGCGCGCCGTGCGCCGCCTCGACGGCCTGCAGCACGTGGTCCAGCACCACGACGCCGGGCACCACCGGGCGGCCCGGGAAGTGGCCGGGCAGGCTGGGATGATCATGCGGTACGACGAATTGCATACGGGCGACTCATATCCTGGGTTCGAGCATGGCACGGACGGCCTGGTGCGCGCGCTGGGTCACTTCCTGGCGGTTCAGCGGGCCGTCCTCGCCGTTCACCCGGATCGGCGTGCCGATCCGCACCCGGATGACGCCGGGCCGGACCCGGAACAGGCTGGTCGGCGGCAGCACCTTGCCCGCCCCGTCCAGCGCCACCGGCACCACGTCCACCCCGGCGTCGATCGCGGCCTGCAGCAGCCCGGCCTTGAACTCGGCCAGCGCGCCGCTGCGGCTGCGGGTGCCTTCCGGGAACAGGCACAGGTCCTGGCCACGGCGCAGCAGCGCCGCCGCCTCGCGCCGCATCATCGCCCCGGCGCGGCGGCTGTCGCGGTCCAGGAACAGCATGCCGGTCGCGCGCGCATACCAGTTCACGAACGGCACCTTCAGCATCTCGTCCTTGAGCAGGAAGCGCAGCGGCACCGGCAGCGCCATGAACAGCGCGCAGATGTCGATGATCGACTGGTGGTTGCTGACGAACAGGTGGTTGCGCGACCAGTCCACCCGCTCGCGGCCCTCCACCTGCAGCCGCGCCCCGGCGCCGAACAGCAGCACCGGCGCCCAGAACCGCGCGCCCATGCGCAGCGGCAGGCGCGGCCCGGTCAGCCACAGCAGCACCAGTGCGACGACGATGCCCAGCGCGGTGTGCGCCAGGGTGAACACCAACTGCAGGGCGTTCCACACGGCCCAGGCCATGCGCGAAGGCATCCCAGCCTGCGGCAACTTGCTGTTTTCCTTGATGATCTGCACGACCCTTGCGTCCCCTGCACTTCGCGCGTCAGCGCAACAGATCGCGCCAAAAAACCGGCCCCAGCCGCGCCAGCCGGTGCAGGAAGTCGGGCAGATTACGGTAGGGACGCTGCGGAAACCAGCGCCCGCGCAGCAGGTACTCGCCGACGAAGAAGCCGCCGATGACCCCGTAGCCGAGCAGATTGGCGAACAGCGAGGCGCGCGCATCGCTGATCGGCAGCGGCGAGGCCAGGCCCAGTTGCGCCAGCACCCCGCTGGGCTGGGCGCACAGCGCCAGCAGCAGGTTGAGCAGGGTCAGCCCGACCAGCAGCAGGGTCCAGGCCAGGGTCAGGCGGCGGGTGTAGCGCAGTTGGTCCGGGGTGATCGGCATGCCGGCCTGCCGGTACAGGGCCTCGACGATGCGGGTGATCAGCGGCGTGCGCCCGCGCTGCAGGCTGCGCCCGAAGAACCAGGCCACCCAGGCGGTGAACAGCACCGGCGGCGCGGCCAGCAGCAGCAGGGCGTGCGGCGAGCGCCACAGCGGCACCAGCGCCGCGGTCGCGGCGAGCGCCAGCGCCCAGGCCCAGGGCCGCCAGCGCGCCATCGGCTCCACCAGCACCATCAGCACCAGCGCCGCGCCGGCCAGCACCGCCAGGTCCGGACGGTGCGCGGCATTGGCCCAGTGCGCCAGTGGCGAGTAGGCCAGCGCCAGCAGCACGCCCAGGGCCAGCGCCCAGGGCGCGGCGTCGGCCGGCTCAGCTGGTCTTGTTGGCTTCGACATGCGCCGACAGCGCGCGCAGCGAGGCGAAGATGCGGCGGTTCTCGTCGTTGTCCGAGCGCAGCTGGAAGCCGTAGCGCTTGCTGATCGCCAGCGCCAGTTCCAGGGCGTCGATCGAGTCCAGCCCCAGGCCGGTATTGAACAGCGGCGCCTCCGGATCGATGTCGCCGGGCTGGACGTCTTCCAGGTTCAGGCTCTCGACCAGCAGCTCGGCCAGTTCACGTTCGGCGGCGGTTTGCGAAGACATCCAGGGGCTTCCAGGCGAAAGGACGGGTGCGACAAGATGGTGCATCGGGCGCTGCGGCGCAACCATCGGCCCGCGAACGGCACGCTATCATGCCGTTTCGCCCCGCCGTTGCGCCCGCAGGTTCCCTCAGGATGACGTCCGCCGCTGTTGCTTCCCCTCCCCCCACCGCACGCGACGCCGCGGCAGACACGCCCGACGTGCTGGTGATCGGCGGGGGGCCGGCCGGCTGCGCGGCGGCGATCGTGCTGGCGCAACGCGGCTGGCGGGTGACGGTGCTGGAAAAGGACCACCATCCGCGCTTCCACATCGGCGAATCGCTGCTGCCGATGAACATGCCGATCCTGCAGCGGCTGGGCGTGCTCGATCAGGTGCGGGCGATCGGCGTGCTCAAGCTCGGCGCCGATTTCCCCAACGATGCCGGCGGCTACAACACCTTCCGTTTCGCGCATGCGCTGGGCGCGCAGTCCGACTTCGCGCTGCAGGTGCCGCGCGCCGACTTCGACCGGGTGCTGTTCGCACACGCGCGTGCGGTCGGCGCCGACGTGCACGAGGGCGTCCGCGTCGAGGCGGTGCAGCTGGACGGCGAGACGCCGACGGTGCAGGCACGCGGCGCCGACGGCGTGCGCCACTACCGGCCGCGCTACCTGATCGACGCCAGCGGCCGCGACACCTTCCTCGGCAACACGCTCAAGCTCAAGCGCGCCAATCCGCGGCACCAGTCGGCGGCGCTGTTCAGCCATTTCCGCGGCGTGGCGCGGCGCCCCGGCGAGGACGCCGGCAACATCAGCATCTATCGCCACGCGCACGGCTGGATGTGGCTGATCCCGCTGCCCGACGACGTGATGAGCGTGGGCGCGGTGTGCGACCCGGAGTACATGAAGACCCGCAAGGGCTGCGACAGCGAGACGTTCCTGCTGCGCACGCTGGCGCTGAATCCGGACGTGGTGGCGCGCATGACCGGCGCGCAGCGCGTGGCGCCGGTGCACGCCACCGGCAACTACGCCTACGAATGCACGCGCATGAGCGGGCCGCGCTGGCTGATGCTCGGCGACGCCTACGCCTTCGTCGACCCGATGTTCTCCTCCGGCGTGTACCTGGCCATGCACAGCGCCGAGCGCGGCGCGTCCGTGGTCGACGCGGCGCTGCGCGACCCGGCCAGCGAGGCGCGGCTGCAGCGGCGCCTGGAGCGGCACTTGCGCGGCGGCCTGGACGAGTTCAAGTGGTTCATCTACCGCTTCACCTCGCCGACCATGCGCGAGCTGTTCGCGCAGCCGCGCAACGTGCTGCAGGTGGAACAGGCGGTGGTGGCAATGCTCGCCGGCGACGTCTTCGACAACCGTGCGGTGCTGCGCCGCCTGCGCGTGTTCCGCGCCATCTATGCGCTGTCCGCGGTGGCGATGCTGCCGCGGGCGTGGCGCGCCTGGCGCCACCGCCGCCGCCAGGCCCGCGAACAGTTCCACGGCGACACCTTGCACGGAGATACACCATGAGCCGCCCGCACCTGCAGTTTCCGCACCACACGCAGGGCCATCCGCAGTTGCAGGTGGACTACGTCGCCGAAACCGACCCCAGCCAGTGGCTGGCCGAGGATCGCGTCCTGGCGGTATTCGGCTTCGGCGAGACCGCGCCCTACCACGACGACCCGCGCTACCTGCGCGTGCCGCTGCAGCCGCACGGCCCGCGCATGCTCGAGGTGTGGCGCACCGACGCCCCGGTGCACAGCGGCCGCGACGGCGCCATCGCCTGGGCCAGCGACGGCCGCCTGCAGTTCGGCGTCATCGAGATCGACGAGCGCCAGGTCGACCTGGACATCGAGGAAGCCGCCGCGCTCGCCTACGCGCAGATCAGCGCCTTCGTCGCTGGCAGCGCCACCCCGCGCCTGCTGCGCATCTGGAACTACCTCGACGCGATCACCCTGGGCAGCGGCGACCGCGAGCGCTACCGGCGCTTCTGCGTCGGCCGCGCGCGCGGGCTGGGCGATTTCGACGCCACCCAGCTGCCGGCGGCGACCGCGGTCGGCCGCTGCGACGATGCGCGGGTGATGCAGATCTACTGGCTGGCCGCCGCGCAGGCCGGCACCCCGCTGGAGAACCCGCGCCAGGTCAGCGCCTACCGCTACCCGCGCCAGTACGGCCCGCAGCCGCCCAGCTTCGCCCGCGCTATGCTGCCGCCGGCCGGCAGCGACATGCCGCTGCTGCTGTCGGGCACCGCCAGCGTGGTCGGCCACGCCTCCATGCATCAGGGCCAGCTGCTGGCGCAGTTGGAGGAAACCTTCGCCAACTTCGACGCCCTGCTGGCGGCCGCCCGCGAACACGCCCCGGACCTGCCATCGCAGTTCGGCGACGGCACCCGCCTCAAGGTCTACGTGCGCGAGCCCGGCGACCTGCCGCTGGTCGCCGCCGCCCTCGATACCCGCTTCGGCGACCGCGTCCCGCGCCTGCTGCTGCACGCGGTGATCTGCCGCGACGAACTGGCGGTTGAGATCGACGGCGTGCATGGTTGAACGGCGACGCAAGATCGTCCTGGTGTCCGGTGCCCCCGGCGCCGGCAAGACCACGCTGGCGGTCCCGCTGGCGGCGCACCTGGGCTTTCCGCTGTTCTGCAAGGATTTCATCAAGGAGACGCTGACCGACGCCCTGGGCGATGGCGGCGGCGATCTCGCCGCATCGCGCCGTCTCGGCGGCGCAGCGATGGAGATGCTCTGGTCGCTGGCACAGCGCAGTCCGCACGCGGTGCTGGAAGCCAACTTCCGGCCCCGCAGCGACTACGAGCGCGGCAGGATCGCCGCACTGGAGGCGAGGCTGGTGGAAGTCCATTGCCACTGCGGCCATGACGAGACCCTGCGCCGCTTCCGCGCGCGTTCCGCGACGGGCACGCAGCACGCGGCACACCCCCTGCGGGAACTGCCGCCCGACCTGCTTGCCGACTATCCCGGCCCAATCGGCCTGGGGGCGGTGATCGACGTGGACACCCGCATGCCGGTGGATCTGCCGCACCTGTTCGCGCAGGTCGCCGCCGCGCTTTCCTGAGCGGGTACCGGCACCGCCACTGCCGCGCCGGTTCCGCCCGCGCGACGCGCTGTCCCTGGACTTGCGCCCAAGTGCGGCCTGTGCGGGACGGATGCCGTGTCGCTGCTTGCCCGGCGCAAATCACGTTGGACGCCGGACGTGGCAGAGCGCGCCGCAGCAAGCGCGTATGCGTCGATGTTTCGCGCCGCTGCCTTCCACCCCGCGCCTGCCCATCCCCCCTCGCCGGCCACGCAGTGGCGACACGCACTAACGCGTCGGCGCGGTCAGGTGACGGTCCAATTCCGGCTGTGTGGTGCGCTGTTGCTCCTGCCCCAGCGCCTGATTGGCCAGCGCCAGTTTCTGGTCCGACTGCTCCACCGGCGTGGCCAACGCCTGCTCCACCGGAACGACCGCGCGCTTCATCGCCGGGTCGTCCAGTGCGCCCTGCACGGCGATCAGGTTCCCGGTCTTCCCCAACACCACGTGGTCGACCCGCTCCAGCGCATTGCCCGACAACGAATAGCCGGCCGTGCCCGGATACATGTCGCGGTTGTCCTTGCAGGCCGCCAGCAGGCTGCGGCTGAGCCGCTCGCTGTCGTGGTCGTAGGCCTTGCCCAGGTCTGCGTCGACCCTGCGCATGCCTGCTCGGATCTGTTCCAGCAGCGCGTGATCCGGATGCCCCGGCAGCGACGGATCATCGCTCCGGTGCGCCTCCGTGCCTTGCGCGGGAAGCGTCGAAGGTTCGGGCAACCCGTTGGCCAGGGGCGACACGTGCCGATGGGTGTCGGCGGTGTGCTGCAGCAGTCCCGCGACCGGCGGCTGGGTGCTGGTGTCGAAGTACGGCAGAGGACGCCGATCCCTGCCCAGATCCAGCCCGTTCTCTTCCAGCAGCGACTCGCGCAGATGCAGCCGCGACAGGTTCAGCGCGATCTGCGGGGTGTCGTTGCCGGGTTGGGGAGGATGGCTTGCTCGCTCCGCCTGTGCGATGAACGAGATCGCATTGGCTGCGTAGTAGTTGGGATAGTCGGAGTTTCCGAGCGCGCCCAGGCCACCAGGGCTTCTAGGCAGCTTATCGAAGTAGTTCTGCCCCATTGCCTCCAGATTGCCCGGCGTTGGACTCAGCGTCAGATCGCTATTGATGCTCAAGTTCTGCTTCAGCTCATAGGACAAACCACGCGGCCCACTCTTGACCTCAATAAAGTCAGCCAGTCGACCTGGCTGCTCGCGATAGATGTCTTGAAGCGATGGATGGGGATTGACTGCTTTCACCCTGCTTACGACAGCGTTCCATCCCGCAATTTCTGCTCCAGCCTCATCGCGCCGATGCTGAGACAACAAGGTATTGAGAGGCTCGGTATAGTCGCGAGGCTCTGACTGGTGCCGCGCAATGTGCTTCACCGCGTCATGGAAAGCTTCGCGCGCTTGCGCAGTGTCAGCGGCATTGAAACCGTGTTGCAGCTCGTGGCCCAACACGAATGTCAGCTCACCGGCAGCGGGCAACCTGCCTCCAGGCAGCGCAGTGAGTCGCGCCAAGGGGATCCGCATGGACTGCGTCTGAGGCTCGTACTCACCGCCAGCATTCGGATTGGTCAATGGCACGATCTGCTTGAGATACTGTCGCTCAACTGCCGTGTTGAACTGATCTACCAATGCAGGAGAAGCGTTGACGATCGCCCGCAAATTATCCGCTTGCTCTCGAGTGACGCCAGGTTGGGTGGAAAATGCCGAAATGACAGTTTCAGCTTGTGGACTGAGCCCCGCCATGATGCTCTCCTGCGATCAAGTGACAACGATCGTCCTGACGCAGGAACGACCGCTGCCTGTGTCCGATGTCCACACATGCTCACCTTCGGGATAGACCTCCACATGCATTCCCTGACGATCAAAAGAGTCGTACAGAAGCCGACCATTCAGCAGGTTCGGCTGTCCTGGTGCCGGCTGCGGAGGCGAATCGAAATTACGCTGCCGGGCAAACCCCATTTCTTCCAACTGACGAGTGAATTGATCGAAGTCGAGTTGGCAGATATCCCCCATTTGCGGCGAAGCGCCTGAGACAACCGGATTGAATCCGAAGTCCAAACGGGGAGGAACGGCACGCATATCGACCTCAAAGCCATGAGCCCACTCTGGGCTTACCTGCTCGCCAAATCCATAACGTTCCACGCCGTTCTCCCCACGCTCCACCGCCACCCCCATCACCTCATGCAAGCGCTCCGGCGTGAAGTCGACCACGCTCCTGCTGGTCCGGATCAAGGTCAGCAATCGGCTGAGCATCTGCTCGGCGCTCAGCTTGGGCGATACGGGCGCGGCGGCCTGATCGGCGGCGCCGGACGAGGGGGACGAGGTCATGGCGGGAGATTCCTTGGCAGGAGGCGCAACGGCAGGCGTCCGCGCGGGCGCATGGGTGCAGGCCCCGCACAGCAGCGAGGCGATCAGGACGAGAGAAGCCCGATGGGGCATGCGGCACATCCTTGCGGCGCGAAGCGATGAGCGCAGTATACGAACACCGGCAGGCCCCACAGCAAGCCGCCCACTGAACCATCTGCAGCGATGCAGGCTCGGCGTTTCACCAGCAGCGGTCGATTGACCGCTTGCCAAGCCGGCCTGATCCCGATCCCGGTGCGATTCGACCGCCCCGTCAGTCCTCGCGTGCCGCCAGCAACGCCAGCATGCGATCGCGCGGCAGCTTGCCGGTCTCGTTGCGCGGCAGGGCGTCGAGCAGGCGCAGGCGGCGCGGCAGGAACACCGGATCCAGCTCGCGGCGCAGCGCGGCGAGGATCGTGGCCTCGTCCAGCGTCGGTGCCACCACCACCGCGGCGATGCGGCCCACCGCCTGGCCCGGTTCCGGATCCAGTTGCAGCATCGCGCCGTCGACCACGCCCGGCAGGGCCAGCAGGCGCCGGGTGAGGTCGGCCAGCGAGGCGCGCTTGCCGGCGATCTCCAGCAGGTCGGCCTGGCGCCCGCGCACCTGGAAACGGCCGTCGGCATCCACTTCCATCAGGTCGGCCAGCAGCACCGGCTGCGGCAGGTGCGGCGCGTGCACCAGGGTGCCGTCCGGCTGCGGCGCCACGCGCACGCCCGGCAGCGGCGTCCATGGCGCTTCGCAGGCGGTGCGGCGGCTGGCGAACACGCAGGTCTCGGTGGAGCCGAACATCTCGCGCACCTGCCCGCCGAAGCGCGCCTCGGCAGCGGCGGCCAGTTCCTGCGCCAGCGGCGCGGTGGCCGAGACGATGCCGGCCAGCGGCGGCAGAGCGACGCCGGATTCGACCAGCGCGCGCAGATGCACCGGCGTGGTCACCAGCAGCCGCGGCGCCGGCAGCTGCGCCAGCGCGCGGGCCACGTCCTCGGGAAAGAACGGGCGCCCGGCGTGCACCGCCAGCGGCGTCACCAGCGGCAGCAGGATCGACAGCTCCATGCCGTACATGTGCTGCGGCGGCACCGTCGCCACCACCTGCGGCACCGCCGTGTCCGGCCACAGCCCAACCAGCGCCAGCAGGTCCTGGCGGGTGCTGGTGAGGAAGCTGCCCCAGGTCTTGGGATTGGGCTTGGGCGCGCCGGTGCTGCCGGAGGTGAAACCGATCGCCACCAGCGCGTCGTCGGCCAGCTGCGGCATCGGCCCGTCCAGCGACGGCAGCGCGTCCGGCAACTGCCAGTAGCGCGGCGGCGGCTCGGCCAGCGCCAGGTCGCCCAGGCAGTAGCAATCGGCATGGCTGCGCTGCACCTCGGCCACCACCGCCGGCGCGCGCGAGGACGGCAGCAGCGAGGTCTGCCCGCGCAGCGCCACCGCGCAGAACGCGACCATGAAGCGGTAGCGGTCCTCGCACAGGTTCAGCGCATGCCGGCCGGCCGGCAGCACCGCAGCCAGCCCGCGCACGTGGCCGAGGAAGGTGGCCAGGTCGATGTGTTCGCCGTTGGCGAAGGCCAGCGGGCGCCGCGCGTCGCCGACGGCGAGCGGATGCAACAGCGGCGCGGCGGGAATCTCGGAGGAAACGGCGGACATGCGGGGCGGCGGCTCGGGCGGGCGATGACCCGCACGGCGCGGGAGCCGGTAGCTTGGCCGCCACCGCCGCCGCTGGCAAGCCGGCCTGCCGCGGCGGCCGCCGTCAGTGGTGGTAGCCGGTATCGGCGGTGATCTTGCCGCGGAACACCCGGTACGACCACGCGGTGTAGCCCAGGATCACCGGCAACAGCACCGCCAGCCCGGCCAGCACGAAACCCTGCGAGGACGGCGGCGAGGCCGCTTCCCAGATGGTCAGCCCGGGCGGCACGATGTTCGGCCAGATGCCCAGCACCAGGCCGAAGAAGCCGAGCACGAAGAAGCACAGGGTCAGCACGAACGGACGCGCATCGCGGCCCTGCGCCATCGCCGCCCGCCACAGCGCCAGCGCGTTGACCAGCACCAGCAGCGGTACCGGCGACAGCCACCAGAAATTCCCGTCGTGGAACCAGCGCGCCATGATCCGCGAGTCCAGGAACGGCAGCCAGGCGCTGACCAGGCCCATGAACACCACTACCACCAGTACCAGCGGCCGGGTCAGGGTGCGGGCGATGCGCTGCATCGCGCCCTCGGTCTTGAGGATCAGCCAGCTGCCGCCGAGCAACGCATAGCCGAACACCACCGCCGCGCCGGTCAGCATGGAGAACGGGCTGAACCAGCCCAGCACGCCGCCCAGGTACTTGCCGTCCTGCAGCGGCATGCCTTCCACCAGCGCGCCGAGGATCACGCCCTGCCAGAACGCCGCGCACAGCGAGCCCAGCGCGAACGCCCAGCCCCACAGGTATTTGGATGTGCGCGCCTTGAAGCGGAACTCGAAGGCCACGCCGCGGAACACCAGCGCGATCAGCATCAGCAGCACCGGCAGGTACAGCGCCGACAGCACGATCGCGTAGGCCTTGGGGAAGGCCGCCAGCAGGCCGGCGCCACCGAGCACCAGCCAGGTCTCGTTGCCGTCCCAGATCGGCGCGGCGGTATTCATCATCAGATCGAGCTGGTCCTCGTCCTCGGCGAACGGCGCCAGGATGCCGAGGCCGAGCACGAAGCCGTCCAGCAGCACGTACATCAGCACGCCGAAGCCGATCACGCCGAACCAGATCACCGGCAGTATGGTCGCCATGTCCATCAGCGGGTCTCCTCGATGTCGTCGTCGGCCGCCGACAGCGGTCGCGCCGGGGTCTTGTCGCCTTCCTGCATGCGCGGCGCCGGCTCGTGCGGCAGCGGCCCATGGCGCAGCATGCGCAGGATGTACCAACTGCCGAAGCCGAACACCAGCGCGTAGGCGAGCACGTACACGCTCAGCGAGATCCACACCATCGCCGGACTGACCGTCGGGCTGACCGCATCGCGCGTATGCAGCAGGCCATAGATCACGTAGGGCTGGCGCCCGATCTCGGTAACGAACCAGCCGGCGACCAGGGCCACGAACCCGGCCGGCAGCATCGCGTTCCACGCCAGGTGCAGCGCGCGCCGGCGCAGCAACGTGCCGCGCCACCAGAAGAACAGCGACACCAGCGCCAGCAGCAACATCGCCATGCCCAGCCCGACCATCACCCGGAACGCATAGAACACCGGCTTCACCGGCGGCCGCTCGTCCCGCGGCACCGTGGTCAGCGGAGTGATCTCGCCATCCAGCGTGTGGGTGAGGATCACGCTGCCCAGGCGCGGGATGGTCACCTCGTAGTCATTGCGCTCGGCGGCCTCGTTGGGCACCGCAAACACCACCAACGGCACGCCCTGCCCCTTCGCCTCGCCGTGCCAGTGCCCCTCCATCGCCGCCACCTTGATCGGCTGGTGCTCGAGCGTATTCAGGCCATGCGCATCGCCGGCGGCGATCTGCAACGGCAGCGCGATCGAGGCGAACGCCACCGCCAGCTTGAGCATGCGCCCGGCTGCATCCAGGTGCTCGCCGCGGCGCAGGTACCAGCCGCTGACCCCGCCGATCACGAAACAGGTGGTGATGAATGCGGCCAGCACCATGTGCGTGAGCCGGTACGGGAACGAGGGATTGAAGATCACCTCGCGCCAGTTGGCCGGGTGGAACACGCCTTCGACCACCGCATAGCCGGCCGGCGTCTGCAGCCAGCTATTGGCCGACAGGATCCAGAACGTGGAGATCAGCGTGCCGATGGCGACCAGGCAGGTGGCCAGGAAGTGCAGCTTCTCCGGCACCTTGTGCCAACCGAACAGCATCACCCCGAGGAACGAGGCTTCCAGGAAGAACGCGGTCAGCACCTCGTAGCTGAGCAGCGGCCCGAGGATGTTGCCGGCGCGTTCGCTGAGCACCGCCCAGTTGGTGCCGAACTGGAAACTCATCACGATGCCGCTGACCACGCCCATCCCGAAGGACACAGCGAAGATCTTCAGCCAGAAAAAGTACAGATCGCGCCACACCGTGTCGCGGGTGCGCAGCCAGCGCCACTCCAGGAACGCCAGCCAGCTCGACAGGCCGATGGTGAAGGCCGGGAACAGCACGTGGAAACTGATGACGAATCCGAACTGGATGCGCGACAGCAGCAGGGCGTCCATGGGTAGCGCCTGAGGCAGCGGAAACGATGCCTATTGTTGGTGCAGCGCGGCGAAATGGGATGTGACGGTTTGTCGCAGCGCCGCCATTGCCGCAGGGTTGGCGCAACCGCGATAGCGGAAAGAGGGCTCTGTTCGAGGCTCAGTTGATCGGGCCCCGCCTCAAGCCCGGCGCCTCCATCAATGAGACAACGCCAACTCCACCTTGACTTCCTTTTTGCATCGCATGCTCACCTCGGGAAACTTCCACTGTCCGACAGCGTCAAGCACCGCTTCAGCGTAGCCTGAATCGGAGAATTTCCTTCTCTCCAACTGCTTGATATCGACCCTCGATATTTCGGCAACCGATACGTCACCGTTCCTTTCGATCACGATCGCGACGTAGATCGAGCCGATGAACTGGCTTCCCGTGCGCCCTGGCAGCGCTGGCTGAATGGTTTCGAGCGGGCGCAAGCTGGAGGCGCAGTCGGTCTTCGGCAAGTCGTGCGTTTGCTGTCCGCCAACTGTTGCAAGCGCCGCCCACACAAGCACACTTTTCATGGTTCCCCCGGCTTTTGCATGCTTGCTTGCTCAGTGGCGTGTCGACCCTGGCCTGCGTCATTCCAGGCCGTCGTGACCTCAAGCGACGCGCGGTGTGACAAGCAATCATGGCGCAGCCACCGCGTGCGCCGACTGACCCGATGCGGGTCCGCCAGCACCGTCGCCAAGATTACAAGGCCTCCGCTCCCGGTGGCGCCCATGACCAACGGCGCAATCGCCGCCACCCTGGCGACTGCTACCCTTGCGGTTTGCCGTTCGCCCGGAATTCCAGATGCGTCGTCTCGCCCTGAGCGCTGTTGTGTTGCTGTCCCTGTCCTGCCTGCCGCCGCTGGCCGCGGCCCAGGATGCCGCCGCCCCGCTGACCATCGAGCAGGCCATGGCCGATCCGGACTGGATCGGGCCGCCGGTCGAGGATGCGTGGTGGGCCTGGGACGGGCGCCAGGTGCAGTACCAGCTCAAGCGCACCGGCAGCCCGGTGCGCGACACCTACCGCCAGGACGTCGACGGCGACGCCGCGCAGCGGGTCGAGGACGCCCAGCGCAGCACCCTGGACGCGGCCAACCCGGTCTACGACGCACGCCGCCAGCGCATGCTGTTCGTGCGCAACGGCGACGTGTTCCTGCGCGACCTGCGCAGCGGCGCGCTGACCCAGCTGACCCGCAGCAACCAGGCTGCCGCGCGGCCGCAGTTCACCACCGATGGCGGCGCGCTGTGGCGGGTCGGCAACGACTGGTACCGCTGGAGCCCGGGCGGCGGCGTGCAGCAGGCCGCGGTGCTCAAGGCCGAGCGCGATCCCGATGCCGCGCCCAAGCCCGACGTGCTGCGCGACCAGCAACTGCGCACGCTGGAGACCCTGGCCCGCGACCGCGCCCAGCGCGAGCTGCTGCGCCAGCAGGAGCAAGCCTGGCGCCGCGCCGACAGCAGCCGCGCGCCGGCACCCGTGTACCTGGGCGACGACGTGGTGGTCGACGACAGCGCGCTGTCGCCGGACGGCCGCCACCTGCTGGTCGTCACCCACGCCAAGGGCGCCGAGGAAGGCCGCGACAGCAAGATGCCCAAGTACGTGACCGAATCCGGCTACGCCGAGTTCCAGGAGGCGCGCACCCTGGTCGGGCGCAATTCGCCGGTGGCGCAGACCCTGTGGCTGGTCGATGCGATGGCCGGCAGCGCGCGCAAGCTCGACCTGTCGGTGCTGCCCGGCATCGGCACCGATCCGCTGGCGGCGCTGCGCAAGGCCGCCAAGCAGGAGCCGCTGCAGGGCCCGCGTGCGGTGCGCGTGGAAACCGACGGCGACGGCAGCGGCGCCTCGATGCACTGGAGCGAGGACGGCCGCAATGTCGCCGTGCTGCTGCGCGCGGTGGACAACAAGGATCGCTGGATCGCCAGCGTCGACCTGGACAAGGCGGTGCTGCAGCCGCGCCACCGCCTGACCGATCCGGCCTGGATCAACTGGAGCTTCAACGACTTCGGCTGGATGCCGGACAACCAGACGCTGTGGCTGCTGTCCGAGCAGTCCGGCTATTCGCACCTGTACACCCAGCGCGGCACCGAGAAGCCGCGCCAGCGCACCTCCGGCAAGTGGGAAGTGTCCGCGCCGGTGGTCAGCGCCGACGGCCAGGGCTTCCTGTTCCTGTGCAACCGCAAGTGGCCGGGCGACTACGAGGTGTGCAAGCTCGATCTGCGCAACGACAGCGTCGCCGAGCTGACCTCGCTGGACGGCGTCGAGGACTTCGCGCTGTCGCCGGACGGCCAGCAGTTGCTGGTGCACTACTCCGGCCCCTACCTGCCGCCGCAACTGGCGGTGCTGCCGGCCGCCGGCGGCACCGCGCGCGTGCTCACCGACACCCGCAGTGCCGCGTTCAAGGCGCGCCAATGGGTACAGCCGCAGTTCGTGCAGGTGCCGTCCAAGCACGGCGCCGGCACCGTCTGGGGCAAGTACTACGGTCCGGCGCAGCCGGAGCCGGGCAAGCGCTATCCGGTGGTGATGTTCGTGCACGGCGCCGGCTACCTGCAGAACGTGTCGGCACGCTACACCCCGTACTTCCGCGAGCAGATGTTCCACAACCTGCTGGTGCAGAAGGGCTACATCGTGCTGGACCTGGACTACCGCGCCAGCGCCGGCTACGGCCGCGACTGGCGCACCGCGATCTACCGCGACATGGGCCATCCGGAGCTGGAGGACTACCTGGACGGCCTGGACTGGCTGGTCGACAGCAAGCAGGGCGACCGTGGCCGCGCCGGCATCTACGGCGGTTCCTACGGCGGCTTCATGACCTACATGGCGCTGTTCCGCAGCCCCGGCACGTTCAAGGCCGGCGCCGCGCTGCGCCCGGTGGCCGACTGGAGCCAGTACAACCACGAATACACCTCCAACATCCTCAACACCCCGGACCTGGACCCGGAGGCCTACCGCACCTCCTCGCCGATCGAATACGCCAGCGGCCTGCGCGACCACCTGCTGATCGCCCACGGCATGGTCGACGACAACGTGTTCTTCAAGGACTCGGTGGACATGACCCAGAAGCTGATCGAGCTGCACAAGGACAACTGGGAGATCGCACCGTACCCGCTGGAGAAGCACGGCTTCACCCGCGCCGATTCCTGGCTGGACGAGTACAAGCGCATCCTCAAGCTGTTCGAGCGCGAGCTGCGCTGAGCCGGCCGCATACCGAGGCGCCTGCCGTCGACGTGCGGCAGGCGCAGCGCCCGCGGGGCGCCTTCGGGGGACAGCGCCAACCACCGGTGTCCGTCACGCATCGCGCCGTTCCGCAGGAGTCAACGGTCATGCATCCGCGACGCGCGAGGTGGTGAGCCTTCCGATGGCGCAATGCGTCGGGACTGAAGTCCCTCCCACAGTGCACCCGGCGGGCTCGCCGCAAGCCCCTGTGGGAGCGACTTCAG